>JAWOFY010000123.1:0-7221 GCA_046497285.1 Candidatus Hydrogenedentota bacterium | reverse complement strand
CCGTGAACGAGATGCTGGAAAGCGAACTTGACCGGCTCGATAACCAGGTACAGGATCGGCCGGAAAACGAGGCAGAGCAGGAGGAGGACTGACGGCGAATCCCCCGCCATGAGAGCCGCTACGGGAACACAAACCTATTCTCAATCGCCGGGTGAGCGGCTACTCCAGGGAACAACATCCCCCTTGATCCCCCTTCGAAGGGGGAATTCCCCAATCCAAAGCCGCCACACCGGGTGGGCCGCCGTTCACCCAGCAGGTGAACGGATCAATTCCACCTTGGAAGGGAGTGGTCCGCAGGGCCGGGGGATGTAAACGCCCCGCACGCCGCCTTACCCGGCGATTGGCCGGAATACGCTTATTTGGCCTGAGAGGCCTATTCATGCTATAGTCGCGCCGGGTGAAGTTAAGCCCTCCTTTGTTTTGTCACACACCCCCTTGCCATTTCCCAGGGGACAATTACATACGTGAGAGGAGAAATTACTATGCCATTAGTGCCAATGCGTCAAATTCTGGATGAAGCCGCAAAGGGAGGTTACGGCGTTCCCGCCTTTAATGTGAACAACATGGAGCAGATCCAATCCATTATGGCCGGAGCGGAAGAAGTCAACAGCCCCGTGATTGTCCAGGCGAGCCGGGGCGCCCTGAAGTATTCCCAGCTCGACTACCTGAGGCATCTCATGTTGGCGGCTACGGAGCTGCATCCGAATATTCCGATCGCGATGCATCTCGACCACGGCAACAGCCCCGAGACCTGTAAGCAAGCCATCGAATTGGGTTTCACCTCGGTGATGATGGACGGTTCGCTGAAGGAAGACGGCAAGACCATCGCCGACTACGATTACAATGTGCGCGTGACCCGCGAAGTCGTTGAGATGGCGCATGAACACGGCGTGACAGTGGAAGGCGAACTGGGCGCCCTCGGCGGCATTGAGGATGGTCACGGCGCGGGATTGTCCGCCGATGACACGACGCACCTCACGGATCCCGATGAGGCCGAGCAATTCGTGGCGGACACGGGCCTGGACGCGCTGGCGGTCGCCATCGGCACCAGCCATGGCGCCTACAAGTCGTTGCGCAAGGATCCCAAGACGGGCGAGATGCTCCCACCCGCGTTGGCCATGGAACGCATTCACGAAATCTACCGCCGGATGCCCGGTGTCCATTTGGTAATGCACGGTTCTTCGAGTGTGCCCAAGGAACTCGTTGACGACATCAACAAGTACGGTGGCAAGATGGAGCACACGTACGGGGTGCCCGTCGAACAAATCCAGGAAGGCATTAAGCATGGCGTGCGCAAGGTCAACGTTGACACGGACAACCGCTTGGCCATCACATCCGCTATCCGCCGCGTGCTTCATGAACAGCCAGATGTGTTCGATCCGCGCAAGTACCTTGGCCCCGCCCGCGACGCGATGCAAGAGGTGGTCATGGCCCGGCTCACGTCCTTTGGCGCAAAAGGCCATGCAAAGGACTACGCGCCCATGACGCTCGAGGACATGAAGGCGCGCTACGCCAGCACCGCGGCGCGCTCCTAAACGCCCAGCGGCGCATTTCATACATGAATTGGGCGCTTCGTTCCCTCAGCGGCGAACGAAGCGCCAGTTTTATTTCGCGCCCCCTTAAAGCATAAGCGAGCCTTGGAAAAGTTGACACACGAGCGCTTAGCAACCATCATAGGGCTGCATGAGGCGCCCGTAACAAGCCCTACGTTCCAGAGAGGAGATCTCGCAAGCGCGGTTGTGGCGAAATCCGGCGCCGGCCCACGCAAGGATTGAATAGGAGACGCCGCCATGACAGATACGCAACGCCCCCCGGGGACGGAAACCTTGACGCTGGTGGAGCCCGCCGTCACCTTACGCGATCCTTTCTTGAACATGGCCGAGGACTACCGTGTTAACGGGGGCGGCCGGGTGGACGGCGTCTTCGAGCTGTACCCTCACGACTTTCCGGGGTATGTGCGTCAGCTGGTGGACAATGCCTATATCCGTGACAGCAGGGGCGTGCGCGTGCCCGCCACGACCTACTGGCTCTTCCGGCCACACGATGGGGCCCTACTGGGCGTTAGCCGCCTGCGCCATCATTTGACGCCCGCTCTCAAGCGCGAAGGCGGCCATATTGGCTACAGCATCCGCCCCAGCGAACGGCGCAAAGGCCACGGCACGCGCATCCTTGAACGAACGCTGGAGAAGGCGCGGGAGTTTGGGATTTTTGAGGTCTTGGTGACCTGTGACACGGCCAACATTGGGTCGGCGCGAATCATCCAAGCGAACGGCGGCGTCTTTGAAAACGAGGTTATATCGGAACGAACGGGGAACCCCGTGTCGAGATACTGGATCACGTTATCTTAGCCCTCCGTAGTGACGCTGTTGACCTCTCCCAACGTATCCGGCGGAAACGCCTATTACGCCGTGTCGGGGTTTGTGTCGAGGTTTAATGTACACGAGCAACCAGAAAGGAGTTTACAGTGTTTCGCCCCTCCTCCATTTCCAGTATAGGCGCCGCCTTGGCCCTCGGCGTGTTCATGCCAGCGTTCACCGCCGCCTCCGGCGTGCCGCAAGAGCGTTTTGAACGGCTCACCCAAGGGATTAACACCAGTCATTGGTTCGCCCAGACAGGGAGCCTTACCGAAGAGCATTTCCGCTCGCACATGACCAACGCCGATTTCGACGCCATCGAACGATTGGGGTTCCAGCACGTGCGGCTGCCTGTCGAGCCCGGTCCCATGTTCGACAGCGAAGATCCGGAATCGCTTCCAGATGATTATCTGGCTCATCTGGATTGGGCCATCGAAGAATTCCTCGAACGGGACATCGCGGTTATCGTGGAGATCCATACCTCCGGCGAGTTTGTTGAGCGGTTGGAGGAGGATGACGCCCACGTGGAAAACGTCGCCGCATTCTGGCGGGGTTTCGCCGCGCATCTCTCCCAATACGACCCAGACTGGTTGTTTCTGGAATTGCTTAACGAGCCGAGGGTAAGCAACGCGGAGCGCTGGAATTGGGTGGTGCGTGAGCTGGCCTCCGCCGCCCGTGAAGGCGCTCAGGAACACACGATCGTTGTGTCGGGCCACGGTTGGTCCAATGACTTGCGCCTGATGGAACTGGAGCCGTTGGACGATCCCAATCTGGTATACAACTTCCATTTCTACACACCGCACAGTTTCACGCACCAAGGCGCGTCATGGGGCGCCGATTTCTGGCCTGAGCTGCGTCACATGCCCTTTCCGTCCACCCCCGAGAACATTCAGGACTCGCTGGAAGCAACCGACGACGAGCGCGCGGAGAGCATCGTTCGGCACTATGGAGAAGAAAGATGGGACGAAGAACGCCTTCGCGAGCGCATCGCCGAGGTTGCGGCGTGGGGAGAGGAACACGGGCTGCGCCTGACCTGCAACGAGTTCGGCATCTACCACGCCAGGGTTCCCCGGGAAGACGGGCTCCGCTGGCTCACAGCCGTCCGCGAAGCCTTTGAAGACCATGGCATCGGATGGGCGATGTGGGACTATCGAGGCGGTTTCCGCGTGGTGGAACACGAGAACGGCGCTGTTACGCCGGACGAAGGCGTACTGGAAGCCTTGGGATTGATCAACTGGGCGATGTGGGATTACAGGGGCGGCTTCCGCCCGGGGCGAGGAGACAACGGCGCCCTTTCCCTCGGTGAAGAGGCGCCAAGGCGTTAGGGTTGGGCAACTGAACAAAAAGAGGCGGGTTGAGCAGGGCCGCAGTGTCCCCCCTCAACCCGCCTTTAACGCAAGGCTTTCTCTGACCCTAATCCAGGGGCTGGACGTAGATATTACGGAATTGAACCAAGCTCGTGGCGGGGCCATACTCCTCTGCCTCTTCGTCGTAGCCACCGTGATACTGAAGGGCGATGGGACCTTCCTCGGCGACGCCGGGTAGCTGGGCATGATCCAAAACCACTTCGCCGTTCAAGATGAGCGAAAGCCGGTCACCGATCATGCTGACGACAAGGGTGTTCCACTCGCCGATCTCGTTATCCGCGCGCACGCGGGGCGTGACGCCGGCGCGCACTTCGTCAGGCATATCCCCGTCCGTACGGTATCCCCACACTTCTCCCGAGCCGACGGGCCAATTCCAGAGGTTTATCTGCGCTTTCGACTGACCGCGCAAGTAGATGCCCGAATCGGCATTGGGTATCTCGACGGTCTCCACCTCGCCATCCTCGTCCGTTACATAGCCGCCATCGGGAGCAATAAGCGGACGCTCTTCAATGGTGGGGGCGTCGGTCAAGCGCCACTCGACGTAAAGGAGCATGTCACCGTACTCGTCTTCGCTCCACAGGCTGCCGCCTACGCCGGGGGCTCGAGCGGGATCGCAGTCGATAGCTCCGTCCACCACCGCCCACGGTCCATTCTCCGGCCCTTCCCAGCCGCTTAGGTCCTCCCCGTTGAACAGCGAAATCCAACCGTCACCGCTCAACTCGGGCGGTTCTTCGCCCATGGCGGGCGCCATCACGAAGCCAAGGGCCATCACGCAAACAAACAAACACCGCGTAGCCATATAACGTCTCTCCTTTCCTGTTTACCATATGCCTTAATTTTACGCGTCGGATTTGTCCGGCGCGCCTGTTTCCACTGATCCGCAGGATACCCTGGTCGGCAGCGCATATCAAACCGCTGCAAAACCGCTCCCCGCAGGACGCTCCCTGCCCGCGCCCCCATGGCCGGCGGAACTCCCTTCATGGAGCGACGGCCTTCCTCACTTGTACAGTATCAGGCTCGCCTTGGGTTCGGTATCGCTATCGTCCTCACCGGCCGAAACGCCTCCCCGGCCGCGCAGGTGAATGCTCCAAAGGGGGTGTTCGCCATCCGAGAAAGCGCTGACCCGGACTGCGTCGCCCGAAATCACGGGCCCGTCTTCCCGGCCCCAAACGAAGATACCCGTGTTGATCCATCCCCCTTGGCCTTCGCGCAGGGTGCGCCATTCCCCTTCCCGCCGGTATTCCACCTTCCACATGGTAAACGGTTGAGGCTGGTTGGGATAGGTCCCGCCAAACGTGAGGTAGTTAAAATTCTTGGGCGCATCCCATTCAACTTGCCAGTAAAAGGCGTCATCCTCGTCCACTATACCGAGGTCTTCCTCGAATCCCACGCCATATTCATTCCACGTGCTCGGGATGTGATACGCCTCTTCGAGGGGATTGTAGAGGATCTCGATGGGCTGTCCTCGGCCGCCTTCCTCGACGCTCCCGCTTACTTCCGCATCCGGCAACAGCGCCAAATTCACTGGAGGATCCGCTTGGTTCCCACCGACGGGATCTTCCGGTTCGACCACGGACAGCGGCGTCACGTCACTGTAAAACCGGGCGCCGTCGCCGCCGTGAACCCGCGCCTGCACATGGTAGTCCCCCACCGCCTCCGCTTCCCACTCGGCTTCATGGGGAGCGCTGTCCGACTCCGCAACCGTCTCACCATCCAAAAGAAACTCGACGCGCTCGGCGGTCAGCTCGCGCTCGGTAATGCTCGCCTCCAACGCCACCGTGTCGCCCGGCGTATAAGCGGCCCCTACGGAAGGAGAGGCGAGTTCGACGCTCATACGGGGCGGCTGCACCATAAGTTCTTCGATGATGTCTTCGGTTGCCTCGATCGACATTTCTTGGATCTTATAGCGCCGGTCCGAATCCGGATTCTCTTCGAAGCGAGTCCGCCCGTCGTCGTCAAAGCGCACATCCACGGGTTCGCTCAGCGACCAGATAGATTCGCCTTCGTGTTCAAGGCCCCGCACGGTGTAGTAAACTGCTGCTAGGTCCCAACTTGAGCGGTCACCAATGACGCCACTTCCCCCTTCCGTACCGCCATACAGCTTGTAGCTCATGGCCACGGGATTGGTTTCGGGATGGCTCAAGGCGCCACCGGTCTGAATCACCTGTCCAATTTCGTATCCAGAATACACAATGGGGGTCGGCCACTCCTCGGCCACAAGCTGCGCGCCGGGAAGATGCAGCGTAACATTCCACTCGCCGTGCTCGGGATTCTCGAAGCCGCCCGCCATCAGCACGAGTTCTTGAACCTTCGCCTCGGCCAACTCGAACCCCGTCTTATCGATCCCGTCCCCCTCGTGATCCGCCTCCGTTTGCAGGAGCTGGTAAAGACAGGGCTGGCCTCCAATGACCACGATTTTGACGCTGTTGTCCGGCGCCTCATGCAACAACCGCCGGTAGAGCGCCGCGCTGTCTTCCGCCGTCTCGTTGGTTACGGTGCTTGGAAACCGTTTGGAATCCCCCACCACCGGCGCGTAGTCATCGCCCCCTCGCGTATGTTCGCCCGCCACAAGCCCCACGGGCAGGTCCGGCCGGCCATAATGCGTGTTAATCGCATCAACAGTCGCCGTCACATGGGGGCCCGTGGTGCTAGCCATGACGCCCAGGATCTCGCATTCGCCCTGATCCGCCAAGGCGTGCAACGTGGCCAACGCGCCAGCATCGTCGCAGTCCGACCGCATATCGGTGTCCAGGATCACCAAGGGTTCGCCCTCGTAAGCCGCAGCCCCTACCCCAGCTGTCACAATCAATCCCGCGGCAATGAGCATGATGGAATAATGCACGATACATACCTCCCGTCGTTTGTTGCTCCGTCGTTAGGGTGTGAGAAAGCTCTCGGCATGCGGCCAATGCTGCATTGAAAATAGCACAAGCCCAGCAATAGCGCAACAGGCTTCATCGAATGGCGGGACCGACAATACGGGGCGAACGGCAACCCCAAAAACCGGAGGGTATTGGCGCGTTATGCTTGCTTGCGTCTGACCGTAGCGAACACACCGCCCAAGGCGATGAGCGCAGAGAGCAGGCTAAGGCCGAGGCCTGCCTGAAACGACTGCGGCGTATAACGAAAAACGACGCGATGAGGGCCTTCTTCCGGCAAAACCACACCGCGAAACATACCGTCGACGGGAAAAACGGCGGCAGATTCTCCATTCACCGTGGCCCGCCATCCCGGATACCACGTATCCGCCAAGATGAGGACGCCCGGCGAAGCCGTTTCCGGCACATCAACCACTACCCGATCGTGCCCTTCTTGCGTTATCGTCGCGGGGGTAGGCGCGCTGTCGCGCGAGGCCGGTAAAGGTCCGGCGTATTCGGTCAAGGGGGCGTCGGCCGAACTCAACAGCTCCGGATCAAATCCCGTGATGGGCCGGACGCGGTAAACCACGCGTGCGCGGGATGGCGCCTGAAGGTCATTAAAAAGGATGGCTCCAGAAGAAA
>JAWOFY010000354.1:0-16142 GCA_046497285.1 Candidatus Hydrogenedentota bacterium | reverse complement strand
GAGTGTTGTTCGGTCTTCTGGCGGGGCTTCATGCTCGAGAGTTCGACTTCGACGGCCTCGACGCCCTCAAGGGCCTCGACGGCTTCCTTGCATTTGTGGCGAAACTCCTCCTTGACCGGACAGGCGGGGGTGGTGAGTTCGACCGTGAAACGGACGCGCCCGCCTTCGATGGTGATGTTCTTTATAAAACCCAGCGACACGATATCCTTCCCGAGATCGGGATCAATGATGTGCCGCATGCTATCAAGCACTTGTTCCTCGGTAACCATGAGAAATCCTTACGAGTTTGTCGGTTGGCGGCTACAAGGCGTCGCCGGCGGGGACCCGATCCGGCAGTTCGACGGCCTCGTCGCCGATGATCTGGGACAACCATAATAACACTTGTTGAACGGCTTGAGGGGATGTGTCGAGCAGATCGGTTCCATGGGCCGTGCCCCGGTATTCCCGGATCTCGGCTTGACCCGGCGCGGCCCGTTTGAGTTGTTGCGCGGACGTGGCCGAGTAGGAATCGCCCCGGGACGTTACGAAAAGGGAGGGCCGATTCCCATATTCCATGAGGACTTCCTCCGCCTCAATGCCTTGGTAGTCGAGTCCCGGCGACACCATCACGAGGGCGTGGAAGTCCCAGTCGTCCACAGCGTAACGCAGGGCCAGCGTCCCGCCCAGGGAAGCCCCCACTAGGCCAAGATTGTCCGGGGCCGAGCCATGCGCAAGCAGCGTTTCCTTCGCCGCGCGAATATCCTCGGTCCCACGCAGCCAGTCCTCCCGGCCGAAATCTTGCCGCCGGCTTGGTTGGTCCTCGCCGGTGGTGCTATCCCCGTGTGCGCGCATATCGATGGCGAGGGATTGGAACCCCGCTTCTTGAGCGCGCCGCGCGAACACATCCCATTGGCCGCGTCTCCCTCCAAGGCCGTGGACAAGAATCAGGCCCGGGGGTTGCGTTGAAGACCCATCGGGGGCGCCCGCCGGATAGAGGGTCGCCGCGATTTCAGCGCCGTCCTCCGTCTGAAACACCAAATCCCTGGGCGTGCGCCGCGCCATGGGCGAATCGCCGCACCCAACCACGGCCGTCGCGAGCGCTAGAGCGACAAGCAAAAGCGTCAGTGTAGGGGTGAAATGGGTCATAACTAGGGATATGCGTAGGCGCGGGACGCCGAATGGAACCCATTCCTCCCCCGCATCGAGAGGAAGGGTACAGCCAGCCGCAACAGGTTCGTCTATCCTTGTTTTATCCGTCAATGAGGGATTGTAGTTTCATGGCCAGCGTCATATCGCCCTCCACCTTCAGTCTACCACTCAAGAAGGCTTGTTCGCCGCTGAGTTCGCCGGACACAATCCTCATCCAGTCATCGGCCGAGGCCCGAAGCGTAACGCTAGGCGCATTCGCGGTTCCCTCCACAATTTCGGGTTGGCCATCGGTCACCCGGACATACCAATCGCCGCCGCCCTCCCCGCTGAGGTGAAACTGGTATGTGGCGGTAAGTCCTTGAACCTGGCTGGGATCAATGCGCTCTCGTAACGCTTCAAAAAACTGGTCGGCGTTGTTCATAAGGGTGCTCCTTTTCGGGTTTTTTAGGGAGAACAGCCGCCGTGGAATCCTAGATTCCCGGCGGCTGCCACCGGTCGCTTTCGGGATGTTATCGGGGCGATGTCACAGCATTAAAGGTGAGGTATATCGTCCTCCTCGTCTTCGCTCTCCGTGTCACTGAGCCCTGTCAACTCTTCGTAAATCTCGGGCGGTTGAAATACGGGCGAGAACCGGATGGACCTTTCTTGTCGCAGGGCTTTGTGCAAACTAACCGCCATGAGGACTAAGAGAGCCGCAAGCGGCAGTCCCGTGGTGATGGCGCCTGTTTGCAGCGCGGTTAAACCTCCAACCCAAAGAAGAATCGCCGCCACGACGCCTTCCATCACGCACCAGTATATCCGTTGAGGCCTAGGCGGATGGGGATGGCCGCCAGCGGTAATGATGCTGTCCACCATGGAACCGGAATCGGAAGAACTCACGAAAAAGCCGAGGATAAGCACCAGGGTGAAGATCCAAGTGACTTGATGAAAAGGAAAATGCTCTAGCAGGGCGAACATCGCCACATCCACATTTTCCGCCACCTCGGCGGCCAAACCCGCGTCTGGAGCTTGAAACATCTCTATAAACATCGCGCTTCCGCCAAAAATGCTCATCCACGCGAAAGTGGCCAGCGTGGGCGCCAGTATGGTGCCCACGATGAATTCGCGCAGTGTGCGGCCTCGCGAGATGCGCGCGATGAAAAGCCCCACGAAAGGCGACCAGGAAATCCACCATGCCCAATAGAACACGCTCCAGTCCGCCAACCATTCAGAACCTTCAAAGGTGGCTGTCCATGTGGTTGTCTCGATAAGATGCTGCACATAGTAGCCCAGGTTCTGAACGAATATGTTAAAGATGAAGACCGTGGGGCCTATGATCAGCATGACGACACATGCTATCCCAGCCAAGCTGATGTTCGCCATGCTCACTCGCCGAATGCCGGCATCAAGCCCGAGATATTCGGAAGTTGTGGCCAACGCCGTGATGATAGCGATAAGCGCAAATTGAACATAGGGATGAATGCCTACCCCAAATGCATATTCCAGGCCCCGGTTGATCTGGATTGCGGCCAAACCTAGCGAAGTGGCCACACCGAAGAGCGTACCCACCGTTCCGAATATATCAAGAACACTACCGTAGGCTCCATGGACGCGCTCACCCAAAAGCGGATAAAAGGCGGTGCGGTAGGTAAGGGGCTGCCCCCGCCGGAAGCCCACATAGGCCACTGTTGCACCAAACAAGCTGTATATAGCCCAGGGGTGAACTCCCCAATGAAAATACGTGAGGTGGAAAGCGCGTTGCGCCCCTTCTCCGTCGAGACGCCCAGCCCCTGTTGGCGGGTCCGTGAAATGCGTGAGTGGCTCCGCCACGCTATAGAACAGCAGGCCAATCCCCATACCGGCGGCAAATAACATGGTAAACCATGCAAAGTAACTGTAGTCGGGTTTGCTGTCGTTCGGCCCCAAAGGGATGTTGCCATACCGGCTAAATGCGACCCATATGATGAAGACCAGGATCCCCGTCACCACTATCATATAGAACCAGCCGAAGTAATGCGCGATGAACGCCTGCGTAGCCTCAAACACCGTTTCCATCGTATCGGGTATTACAACCCCGAGCGTGATGAATATAAGAATAACAATAGACGCTCCGATGAAAACAGTGGGGTGAATGATAAGGCCGAACCGGTTCGGACGAGGTATTGAGTCGTGCGATTCCGGACTGAAGTCGTAATTCTCGTGCGCCATCAGTGAGTTCCCTCCGCTAAGTTTTTAAAGGGACCGCGCGGCTGGCTGCCTGACAGGCCTTGAAAAACACAACGCCCCCGCCATGGCGCGGCCCTCCCCCGCTATGTTTTGCGGACCATCTTCATTACGCTATGTTATCTCTCGCCCATAAGATTGCCAGAAAGTAGCAACCGCCTTTTTTGTAAGCACAAAAGAAGACCGTCCCGCCTTTGGGGCGACGGGACGGTCCACTCTAACATATTCGGGCCGTCATTTTCAGGCTCATGCCCGTAGGTTACATCATACCGGGCATGCCGCCCATACCACCCATGCCGCCCATGCCGCCGCCGGGCATACCGCCACCGCCCATGGCGCCATCGCCGGAGTCTTCCTCCTCGGGGGAGTCGGTCACCAGACATTCGGTGATAAGGAACATACCCGCCACACTCACGGCGTTCTGGGTGGCGCTGCGCAACACTTTGGCCGGGTCGATAATGCCCGCCTTCACCATATCTTCGATCTCGCCGGTGTCGGCGTTCAGGCCATGGCCTTGCTTGGCGTTCCGGACGTCGCGCACAATCACGGAACCCTCCAGCCCCGCGTTCTGGGCGATCTGATACAGGGGGGCCTCCATGGCGTCATACACGATCTTTGCGCCCAGCGCCTCGTCCCCTTCAAGTTCGAGTTCATTGAGCCTTTTCTGAGCGTGCAGGAAGGGGACGCCGCCGCCTGCTACGAATCCCTCTTCAATGGCTGCGCGCGTGGCGCTCAGGGCGTCATCGGTGCGCGCCTTCTTTTCCTTGAGTTCAACTTCGGTCGACGCGCCCACGCGGATGACCGCCACGCCGCCGGCAAGCTTGGCCAGCCGCTCTTGCAGCTTTTCGCGGTCGTAATCCGATGTCGTGGCTTCGACGGCCTTGCGCAGTTGTTCGCACCGCGCCTTCACATCCTTCTTCGTGCCGGCGCCCTCCACGATCGTGGTGTAATCCTTGGTGATTTCAACGCGTTTGGCTCGGCCGAGTTCCTTGAGTTCCACGTCCTCGATCTTCTTGCCAAGCTCTTCGGTGATGAACGTGCCGCCGGTCAGTGTGGCGATGTCCCGCAGGATCTCCTTGCGCCGCTCGCCAAACGCCGGGGCTTTCACCGCCGCCACATTGAGTATGCCGCGCATCCGGTTGACCACGAGGGTGGCCAAGGCTTCGCCTTCCACGTTCTCGGCGAGGATCAGCAAGGGCTTGCCGCTTTGCGACACGGCCTGAAGCAAGGGAAGCATCTCTTGGATGTTGCTGATCTTCTTTTCGTAGCAAAGGATGTAGCAATCCTCCAGTTCAACCCGCATGTTTTCCTGGTCCGTCACGAAGTACGGCGAGAGGAAACCGCGGTCGAACCGCATGCCTTGCACCACCTCAAGTTCGTTCTCGAGGCCTTTGCCTTCTTCAATGGTCACCACACCGTCATCGCCTACATTCTCGATGGCGTCGGCGATGAGTTCGCCAATCTCCGTGTCGCCATTGGCCGAGATCGTGGCGACCTGGGCGACCTCGTCCCGTGTGCGGATCTTCTTGCTCGCTTCGGCGATCCCTTGCAGGACTGAGTCAAGGGCCTTTTCCATACCCCGTTTGAGGTAGGCGGGGTTTGCGCCCGACGTGACTTGCTTGTAACCCCGCTTGATCAAATGCTGGGCAAGCACGGTCGCCGTTGTCGTGCCGTCACCCGCGGCGTCCTGCGTCTTGTTTGCGGCTTCCCGCACCATGCGGGCGCCCATGTTTTCGTAGGGGTCTTTGAGCTCGATTTCCTTGGCCACCGTTACACCGTCCTTGGTGATATTCGGCGCCCCAAAGGACTTCTCAAGCAAGACGTTGCGGCCTCGCGGGCCCATCGTGGCCTTTACCGCGTCAGCCAGTACGTCCACCCCTCGGATGAGGGCTTCGCGCGCTTCATGTTCGAAAGCCAGTTGTTTGGCCATGGTGTGAATCTCCCTTTCTTTTTTCCTGTACGAACCCAAAATTGTTATCGAACAGACATCATTTGGAAAATGGAGTGCTCCGCAGTGGCGTTTTTGGGCCGGGACCATGGAGAATCCCGGCTTCATTCTCACACGCGCCGGTTGCCGGAGAAAAAACCGTTGCACAGCCCATTCGGGCGGGGTAAACGGCTGTTAGCACTCGTTCTTTGCGAGTGCTAATAACATGCTAGCATACGCTCCCCCGCGTGTCAAGAGACGCGTGTTCACGATTGCGCGGATGATGTAAGACGGGCTGGTTTGGCGAATTCCAATGGCCCGCTCACGCCCCGAAGAAGAGGCGTGAGCGGGCCTGGATTGAAAAGGGGAGGGCAGTGCTAGAACGACAGCAAACAATGCCAGATAAACATATAGGCAAGTTGGTCATTCTCTTCCCAAGTCCGCTTCACAATAGCTTCATCTCCCATGATTTTGGGAAAGTCTTGGCGTTTCTCCTCCCAAGGAACGCACACGCCTGGCGCCCGCTTTATAGGCGGAAGAGAGGATGGTGTGGTGTGCTCACTCATGGCGGTACTCCTTTCCTTCCCAATCGCCGGGTAAGGCAGTGTGCCGGGCGTTTACATCCCCCGGCCCTTCGGGCCACCCCCTTCAAAGGGGGAATTGAGCCGCTCACCCGATGGCGCCGCTTTGGATGGAGAATTCCCCTCTTTGGAAGAGGGCACTCCCTCCCTAGAGCAGCGTCCTTATCCGGCGATTGGAATTTCCTGTGACAATTGACACTCTCAACTGTGGTCCTTCAGTACTTGCCATATTCAACGGTGAAATCGGTCATGGCCCGGACGTTTTCCGGTTTGGAATCGTTTTGCATGATTGCGCTGGCATCCATGCAATAGCCGCCGTCTGGCGCGCACAGATCGATCAGTTCCTTGCATTTGGCCCGAACCTCGTCTTCGGTCCCGTACGCCAAGAGGGCGTTGGGCACGCCGCCGGTGATGCAGAACTTCTTGCCGAGAACCCGCTGAGTCTCCAGGGGATCGCTTTGATCTAGGTGGAACACAATGCTCTTCTCCGGAAGTTCGGCGAAGGACTCCAAATGCGCGGTCCAGTCGCCCTCGGCATAGAACAGCGTTTGAAGCCCTTGCGACCAGATGCCCTCAATGACCTGCTTGAGCGTGGGCCAGTAGATGGCGTCAAAGTGTTCTTGCTTCACAAAGGGGACGCAGCCCCTGTGCATCCAAAAGGCGACGGGGGCGTTTCGTTCGGGATCCGCGCCCGACAGCGCCACCGCCATGTGGGTGAGATGAGGCACGAGGGCTTGAGCGGCGCCCTTGACCTTTTCCGGTATCGTCAGGAGATCCTCGGTAAGACCGATATACCCCCGGAGCTTGTCCGCGATGATATCCATGGGCGCCTTCAGCATCCCGCCGATGGCGGGCGTCGTTCCGCACTCCGCGCGCAGGCGGGCGTTTTGCTGGCCCAGTGCGCCGAAGTACTGGAGCATGGACATGCCGCCTTTTACGAGCGCCATGTTATGGCGGAACGTGACGGCGTCGCCGGGCGCGTTTACATCGTTGGAGACCCTCGGGAACCAAGTATTGAATAGAAAAGCGGTTGGATCCTCGATGAGCGCGTCGTATTCCTCCGGCAGCATGTGCGCTGCGTGGGCCGGCGGCTCGAGATACTGAAAGGCCGTGTCCGCGCTTATCTCCACGCCCGGCGAGGCATAGTATTTCAGTCCCATGGCCTGCGTCAGGGCTGTCCAAACATAGACCATGTTGCCGACGCAAGCGTCCCACTGAAACTCGTTCGCGCACTTGCAGACCGCGTCGAAAGCTTTCGTGTAATCCTGAGTGATTTCTTGGCACGTATAGCCCGCATACGTGGCTACGAATTCCGCGGCGAGCGGGCGCACGGGCACGCGATCCGGCTTGCCATTGCGCAAGGCGGTGACATACCGTTGGAGCCGTTGCTGATACAGGGCCTCCATGTTGTCGCTCATAGCTGAAATCCCCTTCTCTTCGTCCAGGCCTTGTATGGCGCGAACGCGCCTTTCACCGGCCTGGCTGGTTTCCCCCTGAAACGCCAAGGACACCGTTTGTCTGGTGAGAACGTGGCTGGCGGCTGTTTGCCAGCTTGAGCGCCACCATACCAGAAGCCGGTTACGAAGCACCAATCCGCCTCGCCGCGAGACGTTTCCGTGAATTCATCCTGACCACCGGATAACGCAGCCTGATTCGTCTTGATGTTGATGTTGTTCGCGCTTGAAACAGGAAGTGAGGTTCACCCCTGGGGTGAGGCCTTGGCGCCGGCATCTTACCGGCATTGATGGGCAGCCCGGAAGGCGGGACCGCGGGAGTCCAAATCCTTAAACCGGCGATTGGCGATTCAAGTGAATGTTGTCTTTGCCCGCGAATTTGTGATAGTTTTTGGAGTGTTTGAGTGCTTCTAACAGACTGTCCCGTTCGGGCTGAGTTTCCCTTCGAGTGTAACCTTTGAAGTCCGCATGGTGGCGTGCGGCAATTCGCATGCGCCCATTCACCGGGGCGCCGATTCCAAAAGAGGAACCCTTATTCCATGCTTCAAGATTATCTGCGCAAATATCGCCGGCCGATTTTTTGGACTACGCTGGTGCTGATTGTCTTCCCCTTTGTAGGGGCTAGGATGTTTTCGGGCGGAGGCGGGCGAACGCCTGGTGAGTTGGAAGAACTGAATGAGCCTGTGGCTATCGTGGGCGATGTCGCGATAAGCCGGCAAGAGTATCAACAGCGGCTCAACCAAGCAATCCAGCGCCAGGCGCAAAGGGGCGGAAACATCCCTACCCCTGAGGAACTCGCTGAAACGGGTGTTGCGGACCAGATTCTGAATGACCTTATTGATCGGGCGTTGCTTCAGAATATCGCGCGGCGATCGGAGTACGCGTTCGACCGAGAGTATTTGGCTGAGCTATTGCGGGAAGACCCCACGTTTCAGGACGAGACGGGACAGTTCGACGTGGAGCGCTGGAACGAGCTGGTCGGTCAACCCGGCATCAACTGGGACCAGATTTATGCGGAGCTGCGTCAAAGCGCCGAAAGCGAGTTGGCGGCACGCCGCGCCATGGCCGCCGTGCGCGTGCTTGAATCCGAGGTGCGCAAGGAATTCGAACGCGAGCATACGGAGCTTGAGGTGCGGTATGCCCGGATTGAGCCGGACATCGATGTTAGCGAAGAGGAGCTGCGCGAATTCTATGAGGAACGCCCGGAAGCCTATCACACCGAGCCTGAACGGCGCGCGGCGTTTGTCTCCTTCTCGCTCGCCCCTCCTGAGCCGGAGGTGATAGATGAAATCCTTGAGCGCCTAGAGGACGGGGAGGAGGACTTCGCCGCGCTGGCCGAGGAGTATTCGGTGGCGCCCGAAGCCGAAGAAGGCGGCGATTTGGGGTGGATTACCCTGCATGAGGGATTGCCCAGCCATCAACAAGTGCTGCTTGATCTGGAGGTCGGGGAAGTCAGCGAACCCGTCGCGCGGGGCAACACGTACGTCATCTTCAAAGCCGAGGATGAGCGGGAGGATGAGGAAACCGGCGACCGGGAACTTCACGTGCGGGCCATTGAGGTGGAAGCTCAGCTCAGTGACGAAGAGCGGGAAGCGTTGGAATCCGAGGCCGAAGCGCTCGCCGAGCAAGCCCGGGAAATGGGCGGCCTGCGCGCGGCTGCCGAGGAAGCGGGGCTGGAAGTTCAGGAAACCGATATGTTCTCGCCAGAGAGCACGGGTATCGAGGGTGTGGTTGAGGAAGATACGCCTTCCTTCCGGAATCAACTCATGGAGACGGAAGAAGGCGATATCTCCGATGTTATCTCGGCTCCCCGTCACCTCTATGTGGCCGAAATCATTGAGATGACCGAGCCCGAACGTCAACCCTTCGAAGAGGTAACAGAGGAAGTCCGCTCCGACTATCTCGCCGAATATGAGCAAACGCCGGAGTACCGGGAGAAACTTGAAGAGGCGGCCGAGCGTATTCGCGACGCGGAGGACGTAGATGACATCGAGGCTCTTGAGGAAACGTTCCCTGAAATAGTGGCCGAAACAGGCGAACTCGGGCCTTTCACCGCCGGTGATTTTGACTATTCCGCCGGGATCTTTTGGAATCCCCGCGACGTGTATCAGGCCGTGGCTCATAGGGAACCGGGGACCTTGGCGGGTCCTGTGCCGGACTTCATGGGCCAGCTCTATTTTGTTGAGTTGATTGAGAAGACGCCCCCTACCGACGAAATGTGGGCTGAGCAATTCCCCGAGGAGCGGGAGGAGTTGAGAGAACAGCTTCGCCAGACTAAACAAGCCGAAGTGTTGGAAGATTATTTGCTAAACGTGCGTATGCGCACGGTGAACGGCATCCCAATTCAAACCAATGAGCGCGTTATCGCCAACGTGTTGGGTCTAGGGGATGAAGTGGATGCGGACGAGCCAGAGGTGCTTGAAGAAGATGTGACCGAAGAACCCGCATAATCTTGGGGGTAACTAAGGCCTCAACATAGTACTACGGACCTGTCCGCCCTCTCGGGAATGCGCCTTCCGAGAGGGCGGCTTTTATGGACTGCCCGGATTCGGCTGAGGTGGAGCTTTTGGCCTTTCTTGAAGCTGGCGGCAGTCTTGGGCCATGATTTAGGCGAAGAGGAAAGAGATGGTCTCTTACCTCGCGTGTTGTTGCGGATAGTGTTGAGCGTGGTTCGCGGCAAGGCGCTTTGTAACGTTCTGGAACAGTTTAGAAGGAGGAACCGAAGGATGAGAAGAATAGCTTTGGCGGCGTCTTTGGCGGCCCTGATGTTTGCAGGCGCAGCGGGGGCGCAGGAGTGGGAGCCGGCGGAGGCGGAGTTGTTGACGCCGTGGGCGGACGATGTGTCGCCCGAGGAGCCGCTCCCTGAGTATCCGCGGCCGCAGTTGGCGCGTGACGCGTGGAAGAATCTGAACGGCTTGTGGGACTACGCGCTCACGGGGCGGAACGAGGGCCGGCCGGAAACTTTCGACGGCCAAATCTTGGTCCCCTATCCCATCCAATCCGCTCTGAGCGGCGTGGGCGAGGAACTGGACGAAAACGACCGGCTGTGGTATCGCCGGAGCTTCGAGGTCCCGGAAGATTGGGATAGCGAACGCGTCCGCCTAAACTTCGGCGCGATCGACTGGGAAGCCCAGATATGGGTGAATGGCCGGTTCGTGGGTGAGCATCGCGGCGGGTATGATCCGTTTTCATTGGACATCACCAGCGCGCTCCATTCCGAGGGACCGCAAGAGCTCACGATCGCTGTTTGGGATCCGGCGGATGAAGGATATCAGCCGCGGGGCAAGCAGGTGCAAAACCCCGGCGGCATCTGGTACACGGCGGTTGCTGGGATCTGGCAGACGGTGTGGCTGGAGCCGGTGGCGGAGCAATACGTCGAAAACCTGCGCATCACGCCGGACATTGACGCCTCCACCGTTGAAATCGAAACTACCCTCGCGTCCCATGCCGATGCCGAAGTCGCCGTAACCGTTGTCGACGAGGGCGAAACCATTGCGCAAGGAACGGTGGAAAGCGCGCATGGGCGCTCGTCGCTCACGTTTGTTATCCCGGATGCGCGGCTCTGGTCGCCGGATTCGCCGCATCTCTATGACTTGGAGATCGCTGTTACCCAAGACGGCGCCGTGGTCGATGAAGTGGAAAGCTACTTCGGCATGCGCAAGATCAGCCTTGGCGAGGACGAGAACGGCCGCATGCGGATAAAGCTGAACAACGAGTTCGTGTTTCAGTATGGCTTTCTGGATCAGGGCTGGTGGCCCGACGGGCTTTACACCGCTCCGACGGACGAGGCCTTGCGCTACGACCTCGAGATGACCAAGGAGATGGGCTTCAACATGGCGCGGAAACACGTCAAGGTGGAGCCCGCCCGCTGGTACTACTGGGCGGACCAGCTGGGCCTGCTTGTTTGGCAGGACATGCCCAATGGCGACGAACATATTGGCTCCCAGGATCCTGACATTGATCGTGTGGCGCAATCCGCCCGGCAATTCGACCGGGAATATCTCGCCATGATTGACGCCTTTTACAACCATCCCAGCATTGTGATGTGGGTGCCGTTTAACGAAGGCTGGGGCCAGTTCGACACGGAACGCATCGTCGACCTGACCAAGGAACACGATCCCACCCGTCTTGTGAACAACGCCAGCGGCTGGACCGACCGGGGCGTGGGGGATGTCCATGACATCCACGCCTATCCTGGACCTGGCGCGCCGGAAGCCGAGGAAGATCGGGCCATCGTATTAGGCGAGTTTGGCGGTCCCGGCTTGATGATTGAAGGGCACGTTTGGCAAGAGGAGGACGTCTGGGGCCATCACCAAACCTTCGAGACAAAGGAGGACCTCCAAGAGGGCTATGAGGAGTTGATCCGCGATCTCCTGCCGCTTATCGGCGAACCGGGCCTGAGCGCGGCCGTATATACCCAGACCACCGATGTGGAGGTTGAGGTGAACGGGCTGATGACCTACGACCGGCGGGTGAACAAGCTTGAGCCTGACTGGCTTCGCGAAGTCCACGCGCCGCTGTACGAGGAGCCGCCCACTGTGGAAACGCTGGTCCCCGACAGCCGGGAGGAAGCTCAGACGTGGCGCTACACCTTCGAAGAGCCCGCCGACGGCTGGGAGCAGCCGGGTTTTGATGACAGCCAGTGGGAAGAGGGACCAGGGGGCTTTGGTCTTGAAGGCACGCCAGAGGCTGTGGCGCGGACAGAATGGCCCACCTCCACTATTTGGCTGCGGCGCGCGGTCACGCTGGATGAGGACGTCCTGGCCGGGGATGGCCAGTTAGCGCTCTACATCCACCACGACGAGGACGCGGAAGTCTACATCAACGGTGAACTCGTGGCCGAATTCGAGGGCTACGTGACCCAGTATCAGACCGTGCCGCTCGATTCGGCGGCGCGAGAAGCGCTGGAAGCCGGTGAAAACGTCATCGCCGTTCATTGCCTTGACAACGAAGGCGGCCGATACATTGACGTAGGTTTGGCGCTGCTGCAACGATAGCGTAGCAGCGTAAGCGCTGCATGGGGGAGGGGTTGCTTGGTTCGTCCCTCCCCCTCTTTTATGATGAGCGAGCGGTCTTCGAGACCGGGAATCTCATGGCCTCATGGGCCAATGCAGCAACCACAACGAAAGAACCGCGCTCCGGGCGTAGGTCCTACCCGGAGCGCGGTATGCTGTCTCACAAAGCGGTGTTCGCGCGAAAGATTAGAATTGGGGCGCCCCCTGTTGTCCTTGCGCGCCCTGGCCTTCTTGCTGCTGTTGCTGCTGTTGCTGCTGCTCCCATTGCTGCTCTTCGGTATCCACTTCGTCCAAGGCTGTCGAGACTTCGTCCTGCAACTCTTGTTGGTCTTCGGCGAAGGCTTCGTCTTCCTCCGCCGGGATCTCCTGCGCGAGGTTTTGAGCTTGACGATACTGGTCGCGGGCCGCATCGAAATTCTGGTTTTCCAGCGCCTCGTCACCGTTCGCTTTCGCTTCATACGCTTCGTCCAGCAGGCTCTCGACGGCGCGGCGCACGGCTACCTCAATTTCGCTGAGCCGGTCCTGCGCCTGCTCATAATAGTCGGGGAAATCATCCTCCACCGATTCGTATAGTTCGCGGGCGCGGAAGAAGGCCGAAAAGGCGGCCCCATAATCGCCCGCGTCTACGTTTGAGCGCGCCTCCTGGAGCACGCTTTCGGCCCCCGACATGATCTCGGCGACCATACGGCGCTGTTCTTGGCGCTCTTGTATCATGGTGTTCACCTCACCCATTAGCTCGGGGGCCTCTTCGTCGCGCGGATCGTAGCGAAGCACATTGCGGAAGGCCTGCTGGGCCTCGTCGAGGGCCTCCTCGCGTTGCTCGGGCTCCCTCTCCGCAGTGGCCAAGGCATCCAAGCCCATGTCCATGAAATGGTCCGCGAGTTTTTGGGCAACCCGGCGGCGGTCCTCGCCGTCCAAGTTCAGCGCGTATTCCCATTCACGCACCGCCCGTTCGTGATCACCGTATTCGTAAAACGCATCGCCGATCTCTTCGTACGGGGCGTATAACCCTGGGTTAGCCTGCTCAAATTTCCGGTAAGCCAGATCGGCTGCGCGCCGGTCGCCCCGAACGTTCAGCACATAATCAATCTCATCCGTGTAATACCAAGCCAATTGTTCCCCAGAGGCGGGTTGTCCTTCCAGAGGGGCCTGAGGCCGGAAAACGGTATGCCACGCATCCGCCACGGCCCTAATGGATGAACTGAATAAGCGGGGCGCCGCGTTGCTCAAATACCCCTGGTAACCGCGGTTTTGCCGGTAATCGCTGGCGATGACCTGCATGGCTTGCCGGTGAAAAGCCCGTTGGTGGCGAAAGTACGCCGTGGGAATATCAATGGCAATGCGCCCAGTTCGGCGGGCTTGAAAGGAGAACTCGCGCAGCTGATCCTCGATGTCTTGGTTGATTTGTTGCGCCAACTCCTGCTCGGCTTCCGTCCTTGGAAATCCGTACGGGAACATGAGATCCGCCACGAGGGAGCCTAGCGCTCCCATACGGTAGGCGAAATAACTGCCCGTTCCGTCGTCCGTCGCGGCCCGCAGCAGGTGGATCTGGCGTTCCACTTCGGCGATAGCCCGTTCCTCGGATATGGGGCGCGAAATGTCGCGGAGGGCGTCCAAGCCAGCGTGGGCTCCCCGAACGACATCGCCATCGTATGTTTGGGCTTCCGGTCTGTACCGCTCGGTCTGACTCGCGGCTCTGAACGCTTCTGAATGAGCGCGCCGTGTCATATGGATGGCCGTGTTTATGATGGCGCTCTCCGCCTTTGGTCCCCACGCCAAAGCCTCAAGAGCTGGAAACATGGCCAGCAAAGTTACCACAGTTATTGTGTGCAAAGCCGTCTTTCTTTTCATTACCCACCTCACTCAGTTGCGGTTGTATGGCTGGTTCCGCCCCTAAAGGGAACAACGTTTACGCCGGGCCCGGCTTAGCAAAAAAGGACCCGCCTCCTGCTGTGAATTGACATACTACCCGCCCCACTCTTAAAGGGCTAATGGCGCACCTTGAATCTCGCGTCATTATACACGTTTACCCCTTTCCGCTCCACACATGCTGGATACCAGTGCAAAAGGGTAAGCAACGGTAGCAGCGGATGACGGCGAGTGTCAAAACAACTTCGCTTATCGTGGGAGCGTTCTGAGCTGGCCAGCGCCGCGTTTTTGCCAGACCCGCCCTCGATTCTATATTATTGGGGCGCCGCATCAAAGGGGCGCTGCGGGCGCTGGGGCTCTTTCGTGTGCGCATGGAGCGATTCCCGGCTTTGACGGCGCCGTCAATCTTCATTTCCCACCGTTACCATAAGGATTCTTTACAAATGAGCGAATTGCGTCTTAACAAGTTACCAAACTACACCGAATTCCCGGGACCTGTCGTTTTACTCATCATGGACGGCGTGGGCCTCGGGAAACGGGATGAGAGCGACGGCGTGCATCTGGCTTACACGCCGATCATCGACTCGCTTCTTGAAGAGCCGTTGTACACCCAACTCAAGGCCCATGGCACGGCCGTGGGCATGCCATCCGATGACGAGATGGGCAACTCGGAAGTGGGCCATAACGCCCTGGGCGCCGGGCGCGTGTTTGCGCAAGGGGCCAAACGGGTGAATCACGCTTTTGAAAGCGGCGAGATCTTTGAGGGCGAAGTTTGGAAAAACATTAGGGCCCAAGCCGAAAAAGGCGGTACGGTTCACTTCATCGGGCTGTTGTCCGACGGTCTCGTCCACAGTCATATCGACCATCTCTATCAACTCCTTGACCGTTGCGCCGCGGAAGGCGTGAAGCGGGTCCGGGTTCATCCCCTCTTGGATGGGCGCGACGTGGGCGAGCGCAGCGCCCTGACCTACACCAAACCTCTCGAGGAGAAACTCGCCGCCTTGAGCACCGAAGGGCGGGATTACCGGACGGCCTCCGGCGGCGGCCGCATGATCACCACGATGGATCGCTACGAGGCCAACTGGGCGATCGTCGAGCGGGGTTGGAAAGCCCATGTGCTGGGCGATGCCCGGCCGTTCTCCTCGGCAACCGAGGCCGTTCAGACCATGTACGACGAGAACCCCGACATCACCGACCAATACCTCGACAGCTTCGTTATCGCCGAGAATGGCAAGCCCGTGGGAACCATCGAAGATGGCGACGCCGTGGTGTTCTTTAATTACCGGGGCGACCGGGCCATTGAGATTTCCCGCGCGTTCGAGGAGGAAGACTTCGACAAGTTCGACCGCGTTCGCTATCCCAAGGTTTATTACGCCGGGATGATGCAGTACGATGGCGACACCGGCATTCCCAAGAATTTCCTTGTGGCGCCGCCCGTGGCGGATCGCACCGTGGCCATGTACATGTGCGCGCAAGGGATAACCAGCTACGCCATCTCCGAGACGCAAAAGTTCGGCCACGTCACGTATTTCTGGAATGGGAACAACTCCGGTTATGTGGACAAGAACTTGGAGAAATACGTCGAGATTCCCAGCGACGATGTGCCCTTTGACCAGCGGCCCTGGATGAAGGCGGCCGAAATCAACGACGCCACGTTGGAAGCCGTCAAAAGCGGCGCCTACAAGTTCATCCGCGTGAATTACCCCAATGGCGACATGGTGGGCCACACGGGCGTGCCCATCGCCGTGCGGATATCGGTGGAGACGGTGGACCTGTGCCTGCGGCGGCTGTTGCCCGTCATTAAGGCGCAACGGGGCGTGGCGGTTGTAACCGCCGATCATGGCAACGCCGACTTGCTGTTTACGGAGAAGAATGTGACCGGATACCGCCCAGCGGCCCCCGCTTCCCCGTGCGCCACCTCGGTACCGACGCAGGGCCGCGCTCCTGGGCCTACCTGAAGATCGCC
>JAWOFY010000322.1:0-6251 GCA_046497285.1 Candidatus Hydrogenedentota bacterium | reverse complement strand
GGGCAATATAGGGAGCTGGCAAGAATGGCGCTGTTGTTCAAGGGGGGGTTTAATCAAAAACTCCCCCGCTCCGTCATTGTTCTGGGCCGAGGGAGGTTGTGAAGGTCTGGTGACAGTCTCTTAGTGAAGCCCATGGGATAAACTATATTCGAAGGGCGCTCACGCTAGGGGCTGGCCGCCCTAAAAACCGGCCATAATCAGCCACGTGATGACTATGACCGCGCCTCCGGCTAAGAGGCTGATAATGCGTTCCTTCGCAATGCCGTGTTCCATGTCTTTTTCCTCCTCACTCTTTTAGAGCGGGTTGCGCCGTGAATGGTCCCGTCTCCGTACAGTCCCTACCAAGAACGTAGCAAAGCGCATGCCAATTCATATCTGGAAGGTTAACTCTTTGATATGAAAGGCTTTATGGCGGAGGCGCACCGGAACGGCCATTCACGGATCATCGCAACCTTGTCAATACTGACTAATCATTGACGCCCGAACCGGCACTAGTTTGTCACGCCTGACAAACCCCATAACACGCAGGTTCCGGTTGGCCAATTCGCCGAGGCTATGCACCGTTTCGAGCGCGTAAGCGGCCCCAATTGGGCGGGGTTTGCTCTGCAACGCGGCCGAAGTGTAGTATAGTGCTATGATTCAATGGTTTCGCGAACTGTGGGACTCCCTCGAACGCGGCCGGCGGTTTGTCACCCACGACGTGTGGCGTATCGGCCGGCCGGGCGATCCAGCCCCGCAAGGGTTTATCATCAAGCACATTCGCGTTGCGATTGTCCTTGCGCAGAATCTCGTGCAGGACGCCCTCCTTCTACTGGCCTCGGCGCTAACGTTCGCGACAGCGTTATCCATTGTCCCGCTCCTAATCTTCATGTTTGCTATTGTGCAAGCGATTGATCTGGATCGCGAAATCTACCAGTACATGTCGGGGCATCTCGTGGATGAAGAAGCCGAATTTCCGGTGGAGCCCGAAGAATCCTTCCTTCGGGAGAGCGTCGTCGACCTGTTGATGATACGGGCGAACGGCAATGAAGGGGATAATGGGGAAGCTCCCGCGGAGGGCGACGAACTAGGGGAAACCGTCAGCGCCATTCTGGCCTACGCCGAGGAACGGGCCGATTTTCAGACGCTGGGGCTGGCCGGGCTGGGTTTCATTTTGGCCACGCTGTTCGGCCTGATGAAGAACATCGAATCCTCATTCAACCAGATCTGGGGACTGAAATCCACTCGGGGCCATCTCCGCAAACTCGCCGACTACCTCGTCCTCTTACTGGTGATGCCCTTTGTGGTCATTCCGGTCATCACGTTGTTCGCCATCCTTGAGAGCGAGGTCTTCATGCAACAATTGGGACCCTTCTCCGCCTTGCTCCGGGGGTTTCAATACGTCATCATATGGGCGAGCTTCACGGCCTTGTACTACTTCGTGCCCAACACCCGTGTGGTGTTCCGGTACGCCCTGATTGCGGGTATCCTGGCAGGAACACTATGGTACCTTGTGTCCATGGGCTATGTAAAATTCCAGTTCGGTCTCGCCCGGTACAACATCATTTACACGAGTTATTTCGCCGTGCCGATGCTGCTGATGTGGGTCTACGCGAGCTGGGTGGTGGTCCTTTCGGGCGCTGAATTGACGTTCGCTTACCAGAATGAGAAAACCTTCGCCATGGAGCGGTACGCCGCGGACGCCAGCCAAGCCTACCGCGAAGCCACGGGCCTGCGCGCCATGGTCGAGATCGGGCACCGCTTCGAGCATGGCCAGCCCCCTCTATCCACGCTGGAGGCGGCGGAGGCCTGGAATGTGCCCAGCCGGCTCATAAACGAAACGCTGGATATCCTCCAAGAGGCGGGATTGGTGAGTCAGTGTGTATTGCCGGACTCCCACCCGAACGATCCGCCGCGGTATCAGCCAGCCTGCTCATTGGATCGCATCACGGTGGGCAATGTCATCTTCGCCCTGCGCGAGGCCGGCCGGGACCCCTCCGAATTGCGTCAGGATCAGCGGTTCAATGCGTTGCTGGACGAAATCAACGCCGGCCGCGACGGCATCATGGAGCGCACCATCGGCGAATTGGTCCGCAGCCGGCAGTATGTCCCCCTTGCCTTGGAAAGTCCCGACACGTTCAACAGCGGGGACGCCAGCGCGAAGCCCCCTAGCGCCTGAGACGGCCTTCGAAGGTGAACGCATCCCGCCTCGCATCATCGCAATCGCGGCGCGGAATTTCTTATAATGGCCGTATCGGTCGCTCAACCATCGCGAGAAATCAAGCCCGCTTCCCGAGGTGTTTGGTGGACTAGGGAGGACGGCGGACTGTTCCCACGAATTCGTCCAACGGACGGCAACCCAGCACAAAGGTTTTCTGTATGAAGTGGTCAATGCGCCTTGGGACCCTCGACGGCATCGGCGTGTACGTCCATGCAACCTTTCTCCTCATTCTCCTGTGGGTGGGCTTTCTGCACTATGCCCAGGAACACACCCTCGTTCAGGCGCTCTATGGGCTGATTTTTGTCCTGGTGATCTTTGGCGTGGTGGTCCTGCATGAACTCGGACACGCGCTGACCGCCCGGCGATTTGGCATTCAGACCAAGGACATTATCTTGTTTCCGATTGGCGGCGTCGCGCGTTTGGAGCGCATGCCGGAGGATCCGGTGCAAGAATTCTTGGTCGCGGTGGCGGGCCC
Organism: Candidatus Hydrogenedentota bacterium; assembly: GCA_046497285.1. Taxonomy (GTDB): domain Bacteria; phylum Hydrogenedentota; class Hydrogenedentia; order Hydrogenedentales; family SLHB01; genus SKRY01. The sequence goes on along the minus strand of JAWOFY010000322.1, from coordinate 3,576 downwards.
TGCCGTCAACGTGGTGTTGGCGACCGCTCTTTTCGGGATTGTGTGGCCAATCTGGGGCGGAGCGGCACTCCTTGAAGTGGCCGCGCTCGGACAAGGCAACATCCTCGTCAATCTCTTTTGGGTCAACGTTTTCATCGCCGTGTTCAATCTCTTGCCCGCCTTCCCGATGGATGGAGGACGCGTGCTCCGGGCGCTGTTGGCTATTCGCCTCGACTATCTTCAGGCCACGCAAATCGCCGCCACCATTGGGCAAGGCATGGCGATTTTTCTGGGCTTTGTTGGCCTCTTCATGAATCCCGTCTTGATTTTCATCGCCCTGTTTGTGTGGATGGGGGCCAGCAGCGAGGCCTCCATGGTCCAAATGAAGTCCGCGTTGGGCGGCATCCCCCTGACCCGGGCCATGATTACCGACTTCCAAACGCTTCATCCCGAGGACCCGCTTCAGCGGGCGGTAGACCATGTCATTGCCGGGTTTCAGCACGATTTCCCTGTAGTGAATGAACAGGGACAAGTGGTGGGGGTGTTGCTGCGAGCAAACCTCTTTAAGGCCTTGTCCGAACAAGGCGAGGACGCGCCGGTGAGAGAGGCCATGCATACCGAATTCGAGACGGCTGATCCCTCCGAAATGCTAGAAAACGCCTTCATGCGCTTGCAGAATTGCGAGTGCTACACGGTGCCCGTTCTTCGGAGCGGGCAGCTCGTGGGGTTGCTCACGATGGAGAACCTGGGAGAGTTTATGATGGTGCAATCGGCCTTGCGTGAAGTGCGGCCGCGGCTATTTCGGAGTTAGCACCCTAACAAGCGTTAGCGAAGGCGGGTAAACAGAAAAAGCAGCAGCGTAAGGAGGACGCTGACAAGGATCGACGTGGTAATGGGGAAATAGAGCTTAATACTCCCCCAGTCCAGGCGAATGTCCCCCGGCAGCCGGCCAAGCTTCCCCAAGCCCGCTGATGGCCCAACGTACAGCACGATCCCCATCAGCAGCACAAACGCTCCGATAAGTATCAGTACCAAACCTGTGTCGCGCATGGTGTATTTCGCCGGTCGTATTTGGGCGCGCCTGGGCCCGTGGGTTGCTATCTCATTAGGGTGGCCTTATCCTTCACCTTGCTCCCACTCATCATACCCCAAGACACCCCGAACACGCCAAGGCCCCGGCAGTTCGATATGCGGCCCCCCTTCTTAATGGGATGTCGCGTGTCGCCCTGCGAAAGAGGGCCTTCAACATACGCACCCACCGGCCGGTGATCACTCCACCAAGATTGGCGCGCCGACCCGAAACGCCGGGTAGCGAGGCTACTCCAGGGAACAACATCCCCCTTGATCCGCCTTCATTGCTGTCCTAAACATGCAGAGATTGTTATGCCGTTCACGTAGGCAAGGACCACAAGCCAGTGCGTGAGCATCCCAGCCCGAAGGGCTTGAAACACTATAGCCCAGGGCAATCGCCCTGGGAAGTCGAGGAAGCTCATTTGCAGCCCTGAAAGGGCGTAACATGGGCTCGCAGGCACCTGTAACGCCCTTTCAGGGCTAGTGGAGGGGATGCCCCATTTTCCCAGGGCGATTGCCCTGGGCTGTTGTGTTTTGGCCCTTTCAGGGCGACTTTGGCTCATCCCCAAACGCTTTTCTTGTCCAGCACGTCATATTAGGTTGGGCCGATTGTGGACCTCACAATTAAACGGCCCCACTGAACCAGAATCGACCCCGCTCTTTTTTGTTTAGGACAACAGTGAAGGGGGATCAAGGGGGATAACAGAGTCCTTATCCGGCGATCAGAGCGTTTCCCCCGTGTACTGCCCCGCGATACGCGTCAAGCGACGATTCAATTTGAACATATAAATCGGTTACAGTTTTTTACTTACTAAGGATGGTGTACTCATTGTATTAAAGGAAATGGCCTCGTTTGCCGATGAAACGGTATGTAAAGCTCTCATGCCGGGGATAGGTTTTACTTAATAGTATCCGGGTGGATATACTCCCCAAGCCCAACCGGGCCCAATACAACATGCGCTTACTACATAGTATTCCCCAAGGGTAGGCGTTTCCCTTGAGGAACGGTTATCCGCGCCAAATTCTTCTCTCGTACATAATCTTGGCATGAAACGTAAACAAACTGGCGGCAAAGACCGCCCGATCGTCCGAGGTCCCGATGATGAGGTTGTATTACCACGCACGCGCTACCCTTCGGCCCCTGGCGCCGCAGTCCCCCGTCTTCTTGCCTTTGCGCCTCCTAGGCCTAGGGCTCCTTGTCACTTTTTTCTCATGCCACGCATATGCGGAGACCGTCCGGGTCGGCGTGCTTGCGCACCGGGGCATTGAACGCAGCCTCGCGCATTGGACCGCGACAGCAGACTACCTCAGCGAAGAGGTCCCGGATCACGAATTCGAAATGGTTCCCCTGCGCTTCGAGCAGATCGAGCCCGCCGTACAAGAGGGGTCAGTGGACTTCCTCATTGCCAATTCTTCCATCTTCGCGGAGATGGAGGCGCGTTACACACTGAACGCCATCGCCACGTTGCGAAACGAGCACTACGGCGAGGCGTACTCGGTCTTTGGCGGCGTCATCTTCACTCGCGCGGATCGCGAGGATATCCGTTCCCTGGACGATCTCAAGGGAACGCGTTTCATGGCCGTGAATCCCACCTCTTTCGGGGGCTGGCGCGCGGGGTGGCTGGAAATGCAAGAACGGGGACTCAGCATCCCGGAGGACTTCTCGGAACTGCGCTTTGGGGACACGCATGACGCCGTGGCCGAGGCGGTGCTCGATGGCGACGTGGACGCGGGCACGGTGCGCACCAACACGCTGGAGCGCATGGATCAAGAGGGCGTTCTCAACCTCGACGAGTTTCGCATTCTGAACCCATACGAAACCACGGACGGCTTTCCACTCCAACGCTCCACGCCTTTGTATCCGGAGTGGCCCTTCGCCGCCCTCCCCCACACGCCGGAAGATCTTGCCCGTGACGTGGCCACCGCCCTCATCAACATGCCTGCGGACAATCCCGCGGCGCAGGCGTCCCAGTCCGCGGGATGGACCGTACCCTACAGTTACGGCAGCGTGGAAGAAGCGTTGCGCGAACTGCGGATAAGCCCCTTCGAACGCCGTGGCGCCGTCACGATCATGGACTCTTTACGCAGGCATCCCGACGGGGCCGCGGCGGGCGCCGCCGCCTTCCTCCTCCTGGGCGCTTCGCTCGCGGGGGCCTTCACATACAACCGTAGACTGAAACGAGTCTCTTCGCAATTGCGGGAACAGGAGAGCTACCTCCAAGCAACGCTCCTGTCCATTGGCGATGGCGTCATCACCTGCGACACCGAAGGCGCCGTCGTCAGCCTCAACCCCGTCGCGGAGACGCTCACCGGCTGGAGCGTTCACGAGGCCGCCGGCCGGCCCGTTGAGGAAGTCTTCCACATCCTCAACGCCAAGACCCGCGCCGCGGCGGAGAACCCCTTGGAGAGGGCCCTGCGGGAAGGTACAGTCGTTGGCTTGGCCAACGACACGGCCTTGATCGCGCGCGACGGAACCGAGCGCCAGATCGCCGACAGTTGCGCGCCCATCAAGGACGCCTCGGATTC
>JAWOFY010000277.1:0-3284 GCA_046497285.1 Candidatus Hydrogenedentota bacterium | reverse complement strand
CTAATTTCATGGGTCCCCGCGAACTCGGCTACCGCGAACCTCAACCCAAACCCGGGGGCGGCACCGTGGGTTGGTGGGACGTATGGACCAATCAGGCTCCGCTTCGGCCCTATCACCCCGACATTCACAATGGCTGGCAACAGTGGACCGCCTATGAGACGGGCGGACAAGTCTTCGGCATTACAGGCTGGGGCACCCATAGCTACGATCAGGCGCAACGCGGGATCGGTTCGAGCATGACCACGCCCGTGGAGGTTACCCTTGAAGAGCCGTATGAAGAGCGCGGTGTGACCAAGTACGAAGACGACCGTGAGCCAGGGCCCGAAGAGACCGGGCAGGATTACTATTGGATGAGTTCGGACGACAGGGGACTTACGGCGCGCGTGACCATGCGCTACGAGAACGGCGTCGAACTCGACCTCGGCCTCGCGGCGGACGACGGGCCTGGCTTGGGCGCGCGATTCATCGGCGAAGACGGCTACATCGAGATCAACCGCGATCGCATCTGGGCCGAGCCCAACGAAATCATGGAGCGCGATGATAATCCGGGCTCCCTTGATGTCAACGAGATTAGGCCCCACATTGAGAACTGGGTGGAGGGTATTAAGACCCGGAAGGCCTGCAACGCGGACATCGAATACGCCCAGCGCACGCACACGATTTGCTTCCTCGTCAACGCTATTCGGCACGTCGGCGAGGTGGGCCAGACCTTGCATTGGGATCCCGTGCACGAACGGTTCACCGACAGCGAGGAAGGCAACGAATTCCTCAAGCGGGAGCGGCGCGCGGGCTATGAACTAGCTACGTAAGCCACGGGCTCCTTGAGCCCGGCGATCCTCTTCCTCTCCCGCCGCTTTCCCTGCGGTGGGAGAGGAACGCTCTGAGGCGGTCCGAAAAACATATTCTTGCTTAGAAAACGACATCCCATGAGTGGTAAACAATCCGCAACAAAAGTGTATCTTTACACCCCAACCATCTGGAAAGGATGGCCCATATGCGAAGGAGCAGTCATCTACACGTTCTGACACGCCCAACGCCGGCTCCAGCCAATAGCGCGCAAAATTTCGCGATATTTGTGGAGGTAGTAATCCGTCTCATTGATATCGCGAGGACGTTTGAGGTAATCGGCGGAAATCTCGCTGGGAAGGGAGAGGAGGACCAGGAGCAGGAGGAGTAACGCTCCTTAGTCCGTTTATCCCGCTGTTTGCATAACGTTCTGGAGCTAGGGCATGGAACTGGTAACGCTTGATTGGGTTGTGCTGATCCTGTCGGTCGCGGTTTGCTTTATCCCCGCGTTGCTGTTGGCGCGGCGGGCGGGCCGCAACACCGTGGAATTCTTCGCGTCCGGCCGGGCGGCGCCTTGGTGGCTGGTGGGCATATCCATGGTGGCCACCACCTTCAGCACGGACGTGCCCAACCTGGTGACCGATATCGTTCGCCAGGACGGCGTGGCGGGCAACTGGGCGTGGTGGGCGTTTCTCTTGACGGGCATGCTGACCGTGTTCGTCTACGCGCGGCTGTGGCGGCGCTCGCGGGTGCTCACCGACCTGGAGTTCTATGAGATTCGCTACGGCGGCAAGGCGGCGAGCGTGGTTCGTGGTTTCCGGGCGATCTACCTCGGGCTGTTCTTCAACTGCATTGTCATGGCCTCGGTCAATCTTGCCGCCGCCAAGATCGCCAATGTCTTGCTGGGCATGCCCATGTGGCAAACGCTCTTGGCCTGTGGCGTCATAAACGTGATCTTCGCCGCGACCTCCGGCTTGTGGGGGGTCATGGTGATCGACTTGATTCAGTTCGGCATCGCCATGACCGGCGCCATCGCGGCGGCCTACTACGCCCTCGGCCATCCGGAGGTCGGGGGATTAAACGGCATGGTGGAACAACTAAGCGCGGATGACGCCACAACGCTGCGTTTCTTGCCTGATTTCGGCAATTGGGAGCTGGTGGTGTCCGTTTTGCTGATGCCGATCATCGTGCAATGGTGGAGCGTCTGGTACCCGGGCGCGGAGCCGGGGGGCGGCAGCTACGTGGCGCAGCGGATGCTCGCCTCCCGCAGTGAACGGGACGCGCTGGGAGGCACGTTGCTGTTCAACATCGCCCATTACGCCCTGCGGCCATGGCCCTGGATCATTGTGGCGCTCTGTTCGCTGCTTGTCTTTCCCCAGCTCGCGGATATCGAAACGATGTTCCCGCATGTCGATTCCGACCTGGTGGGCCATGACATGGCATATCCCGCCATGCTGCACGTTTTGCCCGCCGGCTTACTTGGCTTGATGGTCGCGGGGCTGTTGGCCGCATATGTATCGACCATCAGCACGCACTTGAACTGGGGCACGAGTTACATCGTTCACGACTTCTACCGCCGGTTCTTAAAGACGGACGCCGACGAGAAGCACTACGTGTTCATGGGCCGCCTCGTCACGGTTTTGTTGATGATCGTCGCCTTTGGCGTCAGTCTGTTCATGGAAACGGCGAGGGCCAACTTCGACCTCATGCTCCAGGTCGGCGCCGGCACCGGCTTGATATATTTGTTGCGCTGGTTCTGGTGGCGGGTCAACGCGTGGTCGGAGATCGTGGCCATGGTCGTTTCGTTCTCCATTGCGGTGGGTTTCTTCTTCTTGAATAAGCACATGCGCGTTTTGGATCCCACGCTGGTTTCAAGCGCCTGGCTGGATTGGGCGCTCATCCGCGAGGTGACGAATATCGATGGCTCAGTGGGCCTGCAGATTCCCAGCCATACGGTCCTTCTAACCACGGTTTTCGTGACCACCATTGCCTGGGTCGCCACAGCCTACCTCGCCCCGGCGTCCGATTGGGCCACCCTGGTTCGATTCTACGAACGGGTTCGTCCCGCGGGCCCCGGCTGGGAACCGGTCCGCCGCCATGCATCCACCGGCGGCAGTCCCGACAATTTGCCGCAAGCGATGTTGGCGTGGGTGCTCAGCTGCCTTATGGTCTACTCCGCCCTTTTTGGCACGGGCAGTCTGCTTTACGGCGACTGGGATATTGGCATTGTGTTCACGGTCCTTTTCATGGGCAGCCTTATTGGGTTGGTCCCCCTGCTTCGCTCGATGTGGCGTAGGGGGGAATCCGGCGAAGAGGAGCATGCCCACGAAGGGCCGCCGGACAGCTAACGCCTAAACAGCATACGAAAACGGATCCCTGTCCGCCGGATTCAAGGAGCCAGTAGCGATGACCGAATTCCTTCGCGCGTTGAGGGGACTCGATTCTCCCTACTGGCTGAGCGACTTGCAGAAGTGAATAGGAGGCCCGCTTTCTTGTCG
>JAWOFY010000218.1:0-5543 GCA_046497285.1 Candidatus Hydrogenedentota bacterium | reverse complement strand
CGGGGATGTTGTTCCCTGGAGCAGCCGATTACCCGGCGATTGGGGGCAGCATCCACAAACTTAATGCGCACGAACCACTGAGCGGGACGGGCAGATGCAACAATCGCGCGCCAGAACGGGTTCCAGGAACCGCCACGAGGGATCATGCACGAGTACATCACCTCGCTAGTCAAGCATCAGGACCTGTCGCGGGAACAGGCGGCCTCGGCCATGGAACTGCTTATGACCGGAGAGGCGCTCCCCACCCATGTCAGCGCCTTTCTAGTGGCCTTGGCCATGAAGGGTGAAACGGTGGAGGAGATCACGGGGTTGGCCGAGGTCATGCGCAAGATGGCCACCCCGATTCACACGAACCGGCAACCGTTGGTCGACACGTGCGGGACGGGGGGCGACCATTCCAACACCTTTAATATCAGCACGGCGTCGGCCTTCGTGGTCGCCGGAGCGGGGGTGGCCGTGGCGAAACACGGCAACCGAAGCGCGTCCAGCCAGTGCGGCAGCGCCGATGTGCTCGAATCCCTGGGGATCAACATCGAGGCCGGTCCGGACCGCGTGGGGGCCTGCATCGACGAGGTAGGGATTGGCTTTCTCTTCGCCCGGTTGCTGCATACCGCGATGAAGCACGTGGCGCCGGTGCGGAGCGAATTGAAGATCCGCACCGTATTTAATATTCTGGGACCGCTTACCAATCCCGCGCGCGCCTCCGGGCAGGTGATGGGCGTATTTGACAGCACGCTGGTTGAGCCGTTGGCCCATGTGCTCGCCAATCTCGGGGCGCGCCGCGCTTTCGTGGTGGCCGGTTCGGATGGACTGGACGAGTTGACCCTCGGCGGACCTTCCCTGGTGGCGGAAGCCGCCAATGGAACGGTGAAGACCTACGAGATTACTCCCAACGACCTCGGGTTGCCCCATGCCTCCCGCGAGGCCATCGCGGGCGGAGACGCGGCAGCTAGCGCGGCTATCTTGCGCGGCGTCCTTGAGGGCAAACCCGGCCCGTATCGCGACGTGGTCGCGCTGAACGCGGCGGCGGGCATTCTCGCGGCCCAGGACGGCGGGGAGTGGCGGGAAGCGATCCAAGCGGCCCAGAATTCCATCGATTCTGGGGCGGCCCTGGAAAAACTGGAGCAATTAAGCCGGATTTCTCATGATTCTTGACGAAATATGCGCGCATAAGCGCGAGGAAGTCGCCGCTCAGAAGAAAGCGGTTCCGATAGAAGAACTCCACGAACGCGTCGCGGCCGCCCGGCCCACCCGGCCTTTTCGCGACGCATTGCGCGCCCCGGGCATTAGCCTAATCGCCGAGATCAAGCGCGCGTCTCCGGTGAAGGGCGTGTTCATGGAGGACATGGACCCCGTGGGCTTGGCGGCCCTCTACGAGCAGGCGGGCGCGAGGGCGTTGTCCGTGCTGACGGATAGCCGCTATTTCAAGGGTTCGCTGGCGGATTTGATGAACGTTCGCCAAGACGTGACGCTGCCCTGTCTGCGCAAGGAGTTCATCGTTGATGAATATCAGATTCATGAAGCCCGGGCCGCCAACGCCGACGCTATATTGCTTATCGTGCGCATCTTGTCCGACGCGCAACTCAACGAATTCCAGGCCTTGGCCCGTTCCTTGGGCATGGCCGTGCTCGTCGAGACGCACGACGCTCAAGAAGTGGAGCGCGCCGTCAACGCGCACAGCCACATTATTGGCGTCAACAACCGGAATTTGGACACGTTCACCGTGGACGTGAACACCACCCTGGAGCTTCGCAAACAGGTGCCGGGGGGCCACGTCCTCGTGAGCGAGAGCGGCATTCAGACCCGCGAGCATATGAAGCGCCTGGAAGACGGCGGTGTGGATGCGGTGCTTATCGGCGAAACCTTGGTGACGAGCAACAACATCGCCGAGACCATCCGGGAGCTGTTGGGCCGTGATTCGGGTTAAGATATGCGGCATCACCAACCTTGATGACGCGTTGACCGCCGTGGAAGCGGGCGCGGATGCGCTTGGATTCAATTTCGCGGCCGAGGCCAAGGCGAAACAACGCTACATTGACCCGGACGAGGCGTTGCGGATTATCGAGGCGTTGCCGCCCTTTGTGTGCGCAGCCGCCGTGTGCGTCAACGAATCGCTGGACCGGATTTGGGAATACCTGGGTTTCATGGACGCGGTGCAACTGCACGGCGAGGAATCGCCCGAAATGGCCAACGCGGTGGGCCATCGCGCCATTAAGGCGTTCAGCGCGGGCGAGCATTTCCAACCCGAATCCATGCTGGCCTATCGGGTGGCCGGCTATTTGCTGGACGCGTCCCTGCCCGGCCAACGGGGCGGCACGGGCGTCACGTGCGATTGGGCCGCGGCCCGGCGGGCGGTGGCGCTTGAGCGGCCCATCATCCTCGCGGGCGGCCTCACGCCGGACAACGTGGCCGAAGCCGTGCAGGCCGTGAAACCGTATGGAGTAGACACTGCGGGGGGCGTGGAACGCGCCCCGGGAAAGAAGGATCATGAACGAACACGCGCTTTCATCCGAAACGCACGATTATCCCTACCCGGACAGTAAGGGGCGCTACGGGGCGTACGGGGGCAAGTTCGTCCCCGAGACCCTCATGCCCGCGCTGACGGAACTCGAAGACGCCTACAACCGGGCGAAAGAGGACGAGGCTTTTCAAAAGCGGCTCCCGCGCTATCAGCAGGACTACATCGGCCGGCCAACGCCGCTCTTCTTCGCCGAACGGTTCACCAACCACCTTGGCGGAGCGCGCGTGTATTTCAAGCGGGAGGATCTTGCCCACACCGGCGCGCATAAGATCAACAACGCAGTGGGCCAGGTGCTTCTGGCGCAAGCCATGGGCAAGGAGCGCATCATCGCGGAGACCGGCGCGGGCCAGCATGGCGTGGCCACGGCGACCGCGGCCGCTCAGGTGGGGCTGGAGTGCGATGTGTACATGGGCGAGGAAGACATGGCGCGCCAAGAACTCAACGTCTTCCGCATGCGCTTGCTGGGCGCGCGGGTCATCCCCGTGACGGCGGGCTCCCGGACGCTGAAGGACGCCATCAACGAGTCCATCCGCGACTGGGTAACGAATATCGGGAACACGCATTACGTCCTTGGCACGGTGCACGGCCCGCACCCGTATCCCATGATTTGCCGCGATTTCCAAAAGGTCATCGGCGAAGAGACGCGGCGTCAACTCCATGAAAAAGAAGGCCGGCTGCCTAACGTGCTTCTCGCGTGCGTGGGGGGAGGCAGCAATAGCATCGGGCTATTTTTTGACTTTCTGGGTGATCCTGGGGTGCGCATGATTGGTGTGGAAGCCGGCGGTTTTGGCATCGATACGCAACGTCATGCGGCCCGGTTCGCGGGTGGTGTTCAAGGGACCTTGCATGGCGCCATGAGTTATGTCTTGCAAGATATACACGGCCAAATCCTCGGCACCCACAGCGTCTCGGCGGGACTTGATTATCCCAGCGTGGGACCGGAGCATGCTTACCTGCATGCCAAGGGCCGCGTCGAATATGTCTACGCCACCGACGACGAGGCGCTGGAGGGCTTCCAACTCGTGAGCCGCCTTGAAGGCATCATTCCCGCTCTCGAAACCGCGCACGCCATTGCCCATGCCGTGAAGATGGCGCCTGGGATGAGCCGGGAAGACATCGTGGTGATTAACATGTCCGGCCGGGGCGACAAGGATGTGCAAGAGGCCATCCGGTATATTGCGCCCGCTAAGGAGGACCTGTGAACCGGATTGACGCGCGCTTTAGCGAGCTGCGCTCGCGGGGCGAGACCGCCTTTATCCCTTACATCGCCGCGGGCGATCCCACTTTGGACCGCACCGAGCAATTCATTCTCGATTTCGAGCAGGCGGGCGTGGACGTCCTTGAGCTTGGCGTGCCGTTTTCCGATCCGTTGGCCGATGGCGTGGTGAATCAAGAAGCCGCGCAGCGGGCGTTGCAAGGCGATGTATCGCTGGAGGATATCTTGGCCATGGTCAAACGGGTGCGCCAGGGCGGGTGCGAGTTGCCCCTGTTGCTCTTCACGTATTTCAATCCGGTGCTCGCCTATGGGGTGGAGCTGTTCGCCGCGGCCGCGGCCGATGCGGGCGTGGATGGGGTGCTCTGCGTGGATTTGCCCGTGGAAGAGGCGGACGACTACCGCCAACGCCTCAATGAGAAAGGCCTCGCCACCGTGTTCCTCGCCGCCCCGACGAGCACGCCGGAACGCATCCAACGCGTCGCGGAAGCGTCGACCGGCTTTATCTACTACGTCTCCCGCACGGGGGTGACCGGCGTTCAGGAACGTGTGGCGGACACCGTCCAGGGAGCGGTCGGCGCCATTCGCCAGTACACGGATAAACCCGTGGCGGTGGGGTTTGGCATCAGCCGGCCCGAGCAAGCCGCCGAGGTCGCGGCCTACGCCGACGGCGTGGTGGTGGGCAGCGCCATCGTGCGCCTCATCGGGGAGCACGGCAATCACGCCGACGCCATCGAGCAGGTGGGAGTCTTTGTGCGAAGTCTGGTTGAGGCCACTAAGGGCGTAAGGCGGGCTGCGTCATGAACACGGATGTGTTGGAACTGCTCGAACGCGTGGTGGACAGCGCCTTGACCCTTGGGGCGAAGGACGCCGAGGCGGTGCACGTGTGGGAAGACGAACTGGAAATTGAAGTGGCGGGGGGCGAGGTGGAAACCTTGGCCTCGGCGGAGGCCGTGGGTGTTGGCGTGCGGGTGTTTACCGATGACCACCGCGTGGGCTTCGCCTATTCGAGCGCCATGCCCGGAGGCGCGGAGGACGTTGCTCGCGCCGCCTGGCAGAACGCTCAAGCCAACGACCCCGACGAGCACAATGTCCTTCAGCCTGCTACGCACCAGAGCGAGGATAACTGGAGCGAAGAAGACTTCCGGCGGATCCCGGTGGCTGACAAGATAGCCTTCGCGAAGGCGCTTGAGCAAGAGACGCTCGGCCAGGACGCGCGTGTTCAGAATGTGCAACGCGCCACTTATGGGGACGCCCAGTTCACGTTGAGCCTTTACAGCTCCCGCGGCATGCGCCGGCGCTTCAGCGACGCGCACTGCTCGTGCGCCGTCATGGCGGTGGCGGGGGATGACGGCGCGCAGGAAATGGGGTCCGAGTTTGACTTCGCGCATACCCTCCAAGCCTTGCGCCCCGATTGGGTGGCCCAGCGTTGCGCGCGCGACGCCATCCAGCGGCTGGGCGGAACCCCGTGCGATAGCGGCGCCATGCCCGTCGTCTTCGAGAATCAAGTGGCGGCGCAGTTCCTGCAAGTCCTGGGCGGCGCCATCAACGCCATGAACGTGCTCAAGGGCAAGTCCTTGTTTGGCGGCCGCCTGGAAGACAAGGTCGCGGCGGACGGTGTGACCATTGTCGACGCCAACGATGAGCCCAGCGGGATGAATCGCGCCCCCTTTGACGGAGAAGGCGTTCCCGCGTACGCTGCGAAGGTTGTGGACCAAGGCGTGCTCAAGACCTATCTCCACAACACCTATTCCGCCTCAAAACTGAACCAACCCATGACGGCGAATGCGGGCCGAGCCAGCTTTCGTT
>JAWOFY010000133.1:0-11596 GCA_046497285.1 Candidatus Hydrogenedentota bacterium | reverse complement strand
AACCCGTTTTCGTTGGGAAGTGGTGGGGAGCGGCATTTGAACCCACAGGAAGCGACCTGCAACAATGTCCGCCGATCGCGCCTCCAAAGGAGAATCGCCATTCCACATGTCGCGGGGGTGCATCTTAGAGAGTGTTGGGTTATACTATGCCCGAAGCGGCAATTGAGCGATTCTTTGATTTGCCAAGGCACAAGCTTTTTTTGCGGGGGAATCTGGGTCTTTCGCATGGACTCCATAGCAAGCGGGAGATGCGGTTCTTTTGCGCTGTAAGGGAACCTAGGATCCAAAAAGAGGAGCAGTTATGTTTAGGGAAGAACCGGAGCAAAACGAAGAACACCCCGATGCTGGGGCTTCCGGGGCCGCTGTGGTGGCCCGCACAAAGCGGCAAAAGATCGCCAATTTCTTTGGGTACTGCGGATCGGTGCCTTGGTTTACCTATCTTTTCCTGCTTTACGTTATCTTGCAACTGACCGTCACGGACATGAGGGCGGTCTTTTTGAGTATGGGAACATATCAACTCTCGTGGATCGAGGTAATGTACCTTCTGGCCACTATCGTCGCCATGGCCGAACTCCTTAAGGTCTCCAAGCCGGGCATTAACAACACAAACGAAGCATTGTTCATGCTCGCCGTCGCCTTGGTGTATCTGGTGGTCTTTGTCTTGGGAACGGCGGGCATCAACGGATTCGGCATATTCAATAATACCGAGTTCCTGATGCTGCTCATCATCTCCTTCACCCAAGTAGTGATGGGCTTCACCATTAACGGACGCACCCTCAAGCGCGCCATCGGCTATGCCGCCGAGTAATAGCTGAGAATCACACCTGAGAAGGCGGACGCATCTCCCATGCACGTGGGAGAGAGTCCGCCTTCTGTTTTTTGGGGATGACGGCCAAGCCACTTTGCCACACGGGGAAGCGGCGCCCTCGCCGCCTCTGCGTAAAGCCAAAGGGGGCCGCTTCCGCTCCATGCTCGGGCAGCGTCAACTCACAAGGACCTTACGCAAGTTATACCTGTACAATCCCGAGAGCAATCCTATCTCACAGAACAGGTACAGAAATGTCTTTGTCCTTAAGCACAATGGCTGTCACGGCGCTATTCGCGGCCGCTGGTTTGCTCAATGTGACCCACGTCTGGGTCGAATCTCCGCTCACGCCCGTGTTTCCCAGCAGTGAGCGGCCGGGCGGCCGGGGCGAACAGGAAACGCGCCTCTACATGGCGCGAGGAGAGCGGGCGTCGTTTCAGATCGCGGTTCGCAGCATGCGCCAAACGGTGGAAGACATCGAGGTCAAGGCGGAGCCCATAACCGATGGCATCGGGGCGCCCGACGTATATCGCGTGGGCTACGTGAAAATGCCTGAGGCCTCGCCCAGGCGGCCCGGGGCGTGGGAAGGGGAGACATTGTGGCCCGATCCGTTGTTGCCTTATGAACCTTTCAATGCGCCGCCCCGAGACACGCAAGCTCTTTGGGTCACGTACCATGCCGGGGAGGATGCCTCGCCCGGCGTTTACCACGGCGAAGTCGAACTTATCCCAGCCCAAGGCCGGAAACACACCATCGACGTCACCATTGAGGTCTTTGCGTTTGATCTACCCGAGGTTGGGGCGTTGGAGACCCTTTTCCGGCTGGATCGCCGCGCGCTCGCGGATGCATACGGTTGGAACGACAATCAGCTCGAGACCTGGAAACGGGTTTACGACACCCTCGCTCCTTATCGTATGAGCTATACCGTATGGGACACCGATCTTGTTGCTCTTCAGGGCGAGGGCTCGCCGGATCCCTCAGACTTGCGCGAACACCTTGCCTACGTGGCGCAGGAAGCCAACATGCGCACCCTGGACCTCGGGCACAGCCTCACTGGCATTGGCTTGTTCCCTCCGCCTGGCGAGAGTCCGCGCGCCGACCCTATTCGCCCCTATTTTCGCGAACTGGGCGATTGGCTTTCCCAAGAGGGTCTGCTTCGGCAAGCCCTTGTTCAACCGATGCCCGCTTCGGCGAGGCGATACTGGAACGCCGCGCGGCGGGCGAATTTTCGCGTCAACGTCGCGGATAGCCGCATCCGCCGCCTGTGGAAGGGACCCTTCCACCCGTTCATGGAACGTCATACGGATGTCTGGGCCGTCCCGTTGCGGCAATACGATGGCGCTGCTCACCAGCGGCTGCGGCAAGGTTTAAGCTTGGCGTCGCCTCTGGCTCACGCCGCGAATACCATCGAGGCTTCATCCAGCGGAGGCCAAGACCTTATCGGCTACGCAACCGCCCCGAGCGACGGCTACGATGGGAGTCCGCACACTTACTGGATTCCCGAGCCACAGGAAATGGCGAGAGAGGGCGCTACGTTCGAAATTCACTTCGAAGAACCCGTGCGAACCAATCAACTCCGGGTGGACTGGCTCCCGAACCACGAGGGAGCCGGCGTGGAAGTTCGCACCTCCTTCGACAGCCACACGTTCAACCACGCTTCCGTGGAATGGGATCACTATCCCGCGTTGACGCCGTTTGACGAGAGCTGGTCGGAAGGCCGATTCGACATGGAGAAGACCTTTGTGGCCATTCGCTTCACCTTTCCCCGCGCCTCCAATGCTGTGGGCATTGCCACGGTGAGCTTCGGTGAGCAAGCGGATACTGAGGAGCGGGAGTCCATTGGGCGCAAGGAGGTCTGGCTTGCCCATGCCCCCGGAAGCTTTCCGGATTTTCAGCCGGACGCTGCGTATGAAGCGCGTTTGTTCCCGTGGGTGTGTTGGGGGCATAATGCATCTGGCCTGCTTGGTTCAAGCCTGACCAGTTGGCCGCGCGAGTGGGCGGCCGAGGCGGAAGACCCGCCCTTGGAATGGTCCGCGCCAGCCCATCCCGAACGGTTTTTGTTCTACCCCGGCCCGGATGGCCTGATGCCTTCCATCCGCGCGCAGCTCTTGCGGGACGGAATAGCGGACTTCGCCTATCTCGCTGCGTTGTATGAACTCGTCGACGGTGACATCGCGGAAAGCGGGGCGCAAGACGCGCTGAGCCGGCGCCTGTACCGGGCGGATTTGTCCCCGGGCGACGTTCGGCAATGGGCAGAAACAATACCCAGCCAAAAAGTTGAATTGGGCCGCGCCATTACGCGGCTTGGGAGAGGAGAAGAAGAATGACGCGCTTGATTATCGCTGGAATGGCTCTTGTCATCGCCATGGCGGCTCAACCCGCCCGGTCGGACACATCCCTCACCATCATGACCTACAACATCCACCACGGACGCGGCCTGGATGGCGAAGTGGACCTCGAAAGGCTTGCTCGTGTTGTTCGGGCGGAAGCGCCCGACGTCGTATGCCTTCAAGAAGTGGATCGCGGCATGGAGCGTACGGATGGGGTCGACATGCCCAGCTTTTTCGCGGCGGCCCTGGACATGGAAGTGGTCTACCAAACCAATCTGCGCATCGGGGAAGGGGAATATGGCAACGCCACGCTCAGCCGGTATCCCATCACGGATCACAAGGACTGGAGCTTGCCGGGGCCGGAAGAGGCGGAACCCCGGGGATGCCTCAAGACGACCATTGAGGTGAACGGCGTATCCGTCCATGTGCTCAACACCCACATGGGGTTGAACGAAGAAGAGCGCAAGGCGCAGGCCGGTTCGATTCTGGACCGCTTACCGGAGGGACCCGTCATCCTCGCGGGCGACGTGAACGAAGAAACCGGCGCCCCCGCCATCAACGCGTTTCTAGGCGTGTTCCAAGATACGTTTCATTATCGTTCTAGGGATATAGAACACACCTTTCACGCGGACGAGGCGCGACGACGGATCGACTACATACTCGCATCGCGCCACCTGGATGTTCTATCATCGCGCGTAATCGCATCCGACGAAGCGCGGATCGCCTCGGACCACCTCCCTTACGTGGCCGCCGTGTCCGTTCTGGATCCCCCGGAAAGCGCGGCGGATCGCGGGGTTTTTGGCGTTCGCCATGAACAAATTGAGGAACAAGTAGGAGAAGAACATCCATGAGCAATTCCCCCCTGCGGGTCGCCGTGGTTGGATGCGGCGATGTAGCACGGAAGCACCACTTGCCCAATTGGAAGGAACTCGTTAGCGAAGGACGCGTAACGCTCACGGCGGTGTGCGACGCCGCGTCCGATCGCGCCGCCTTGTGCCGCGATGAATTCGAAGCCGTGAAGGCCTTCAGTAGCTACGAAACATTGCTCGAAGAGGGCGCTTACGATATCATCGACATATGCACCCAAAACCGCTTGCATTGCCCGATGACTCTCAAGGCCCTCGAAAGAGACGCCCACGTGCTCGTGGAAAAGCCCATGGCCATGAACACCGCCGAGGCGCGGCAAATGGTCAAGGCGGCGGAAAAAGCCAAAGGCAAACTCATGGTCGCGCACCACAAACGTTTCGAGGAAGGCGCGGAACAACTCAAGACTGTGGTGGAAGCGGGCGAACTGGGGCAAATCTACACGGCGAAATCCTTCTGGCTGCGGCGGCGCGGGATACCGGGGTGGGGGCGATTTCACGTCGCAAAGGAATCCCTTGGCGGGGCGCTCATCGACATCGGCGTGCATATGCTCGACCTCTGCATATGGCTAATGGGCTCCCCGAAACCCGTGGCGGCGTCGGGTAAGGTGTACCGGATGTTTGGCGACCGTGAGGATCTGGTCAATGGCGAGTGGGGCGTGCCCTATGATGTGTCCGAATTCGATGTAGAGGACTACGCCACCGCCTTAATCCGCTTTGAAAACGGGGTCACGTTGTCCGCGGACTTTGCTTGGGCCGCCAACATCCCGGAGGAAACGTGGGGGATCTCTATTCTGGGAGACAAGGCGGGCATTGCGAATCCACCCCTCGGCGTTTACGGCTCTGAATACGGGTGTCTGACGAGGAAGGCGTTCGACTGGATTCCCGATCTGGAGGGTCATCGCGAGGAAATCCGCCACTTCACGGAGTGCGTGGAGCAGGATCGGCCTGTTCGCGTTCAGCCCCTCGAGTCTCTTCGGATTCAAGAGATCATCGAGGCCATCTACGAGTCATCACGAAAAGACACGGAAGTGCGTATACGTTAGCATTTCAGGTAAGAGAGGCTTAAGGTTCGGTCAACCGCAAAACGCCGAGGTCAACGGACCCGCCGGGGCGAATCGGCACCTCGGAGAGTTCCACACGTCCGGGCGGCCCAGCAATCTGAACCCGATATTCCCCCGGCGGTATTTGCTCAAACTCCACGCGCCCGTCAGGACCGGTTTGCGTGCGTGCGGGCCACCAAGGGCCTTCGTCGGGGTGGAAAAGCAGCAACTCGGCGGGTTCGCCTTCAAGGGGGGCTTCAGATTCATCCACCAAGCGCGCTTCGAGGCGCGCCGCCTCGACCATGGTGACGGTGACCGGTTCGAGTTCGATGTCTGGGCTGGCGTGAACGCTGAGGAAGTTGTTTGGATGATACCGTTGCGTGGGGTCCCAGGCCCGCACGTAGAACAGCCCATCCGGCGGCAGGGCGAGCACTCCCCAGCCCTCGCCATTGGTCAGATCCCCACTGGACACGGGATCATCCCATGCGTTGCGTTGACGATTGGCGATGGGTTGCATATTCGGGAGGGGATTGCCCGCCAGATCCACCACACGCACCGGCAGCTCTAAATGCTCCGCGCCAGAGGATTCGCCGTCCTGGTCTCGCAAGTCCAGTTCCTCGGCTGGGCCGAGTTCGGCCTCTTCGTCCAACGGGACTGCTTCGACGGGCTCCTCCGGACTGTCGTCCGGCGGGTGAACGGGAGCTTCGGCTTCGGGGGCATCCTCGGGCGCGCCACAGCCTGCTAGCGTGGCGGTGGTTACCAGAATCACCAAGCCAAGCGTGGCGATTGGGCGCTGCTGGGATTTGGGGGTCCGGGGTATAGCCGGCAACGGTTTTTTCCTTTAGTTTTGTCCTTTGGGTGGCGGGGGACCTGATTGCGTCCGGCCCAGAATACCGAAAACACATAGTCCGCGCCAAACCCATTGCGGCGCGATCAGCCGAATTGATACGATCCAAGGTTTAGGAATGAGGGTGGAACATGAAGGTAGGCATTATTGGATTTGCTCGGTCGGGTAAAACGACGGTATTCAACGCCATCACTGGAAGCCACGCCGCTGTGGGCGCTTTCGGCAGCCGGGGCGCCAATCTGGCGGCTATCAAGGTTCCCGACGAGCGGGTGGACGCGTTGGCGGAGGTCTATGCGCCGAAGAAGAAGACGTATGCGGAATTTCAATTCGTCGACGTGGCCCCCAACGAAACGGGGGAAGACGCCAAGGCCCTGGACAGCGCGGCCCTGACGGAACTGAAGAACGCCGACGCCTTGGTGCATGTCGTCCGGGCGTTTCACAACGAGGACGTATTGCACCCCTTGGAGCGGGTGGGTCCCGTCGCGGATTGCCAGGCCTTGGAGGAGGAGCTGCAACTCGCGGATTTCATCGTCCTTGAGCGAAGGCTTGAGCGCAAAGAGAAGGAAGGCAAACGCGACCGAGAATACGACCTTCTAAAGCGTTGTATGGCCCATATTGAGGCGGGCGCCCCCTTGCGCACCTTGGACCTCACGGAACAGGAACGCAAGGAACTTGTGGGTTTCAGCTTCCTATCCATGAAACCGATTCTGCTTCTTGGGAACTATGGCGAGGAGAACATCGGCCAGGAGGATCCCGCTGACCTTCAAGGATACGCGGCCGAGCATGGGCATACCCTTATTGAGCTGTGCGGCGAGTTGGAGACCGAAGTTACGAGCCTGTCCGAGGAGGAGCGGGCCGCGTTCCGCGCGGACTTGGGGCTGGGCGAGGAATCGAAGACGCTATTCATCCAAAGGGCGTATGACATGCTTGGCCTCATGAGTTTCTTGACCGCGGGCGCCCCCGAAGTCCGGGCGTGGACTATCCCTAAAAACACCAAGGCCGTGGACGCCGCCGGTGTCATTCACAGTGACATTCAGCGGGGTTTCATCCGCGCGGAGGTCGTCCACTTCGACGATTACATGGCCGCTGGCTCCATGGCCAAGGCGAAGGAAGCGGGCAAGGTCCGCCTGGAAGGCAAGGAGTATATCGTGAAGGACGGCGACATCATCCACTTCCGCTTCAATGTGTAATTAGCCGTTTGGACGAGCCGTTCCAGAGAAGGTACGCGCCGCGTCCAGACGCGGGAAAGGATTCCGTTTCCCATGACGGATCGTGCAAAACTCGATTTGGTCCAAAGCGAGGCCAATGTAAATACATTGCTTGAGATTTGCAGGCGCCGAGGCCGTATTCTCATCCTCATGCAGAACAACCCCGATCCCGACGCGCTGGCCAGCGCCATGGCGATGCGCGATCTCATCCAGGCCCGCTTACGGAAACGCCCTCTTATTGGATACGGCGGCGTATGCGGACGGGCGGAGAACCGCGCCATGATGAGCCTGCTCAACATCAGCGCGCGCTTCGTGACGCCGGAGAGCGTACGCGGCTACGGCACGGTGTGTCTCGTGGACGCTCAGCCGATGGCGGGGAACAACGCCGCCACATCCGAGGATGCCGCCCATGTGGTTATTGATCACCATGACTTGCCGCAAAAGGCTTCTTACCGGCCCGAATTTGCCGATGTTCGCCCAGAGTATGGGGCTACCTCCACCATTCTCTACGAATATCTGCTTGCAGCGGAGCACCCGATTTCCACAGACCTAGCCACCGGCTTATTCTATGGTATTCAGTCGGACACGCAAGAACTGGGGCGCGAGGCCTCCGCGCCGGACGTGGTGGCCTTTCAAGAATTGTTCGTTAAGGCGGACACCAAAAAGCTGAGCCGGATGCGCCGCGCCCCCTTGCCGCGCGAGTATTTCGAGATGCTTCACGAAAGCCTGGCGAACTGCGTGGTCGCCGACAAGACCGTTATAAGTATGATTCGCCTCAGCGAGAATCCTGACATTTTTGCCGAAGTCGCCGACCTTATGCTGCGTCTCGAAGGCATGCGGTGTAGTGTGTGTTACGGGGTGTGTGAAAATACCATTTTCCTGTCGGTTCGCAGCGTCGACGGGCGCACCAACGCGGCCGAGCGAATTGTACGCGTGGTTCGCGGATTGGGAACCGGAGGCGGCCACCGCACCATGGCGGGCGCGCAAATCAACGCGGGCGAGCAGCCCGAACAACGTCTTGACGTTGTTTACAAACGGATCCTGGAGCAGTTCGCGCCCAATGGTCCTCCTCGGCCCTTGTTCGTGGAGCCGGCCCCGATCTGAGTCCATCGTCCGTCTTTAGCCCTTCTTCGCCTACATTTTCGTAGGACACTGGCTTCTGATATCCGCTTGAAGAAGGGGAGTGCAATCGAGAAGCCGGGGCTCTGGCTCTCAAAGCCTACAGAAACGCACCATTCCGTAGGATTGCAGCCAAGCATCCTACATTCTGGTGGGTTTTGAGGGGTGTCCACCGCTCTTCTAATCGCCTATGACTTCCTGCGTCACTTCTTCATAAGGTGGGCCCGAAATTCGTAACTTCTTTTGCAGCAAATACTTACACCCATTAACACGCCTTGGGATCTCTCGGTCCTGCGGTTGTGGCACGTACTTTGCTTCTTGGTCAGCCAACGGGCCGCTCCCACCTATGGGATACGTGAGTGAGAGGGTTGCGGGCGCTTGCAAACAGCGGTATACTCCGGCCTATTTCACTCTCAAAACATTCACCCAACATAAAGAGGGTAGACCCGTGAAAAAAGTGGAAGCGATTATCAAGCCGTTCAAGCTCGAAGAAGTCAAGGAAGCTCTGGCTGGCGTGGGTATCCAAGGGTTGACGGTATCCGAAGTCAAGGGGTTTGGACGGCAGAAAGGCCATAAGGAGCTGTATCGCGGGGCGGAATACGTTGTTGAATTTCTCCCCAAGGTGAAGCTGGAGATTGTGGTGAGTGATGATAGCCTTGAGCAAGTGGTAAAGGCCATCGTTGACGCCGCCTCCACGGGCAGGATTGGCGACGGAAAGATCTTCGTGTCGCCCATCGAGGATGCGGTGCGGATCCGGACCGGCGAGTCCGGCGACATCGTTATAAACTAAGGCCCTTGGCAGCCTTTCGCACCACGTTTTGTTAAGCGCCGCCGCCCAGGCGGCCATTCCTTCGCCGGCACGCTGCCGGCAGTGTTTCACTCAACGAAAGGAGGCCCATCATGCAAAGAGAAAATTCACCCAAAGATGTCGTGGAATTGGCCAAGAGTAACAATGTCCGTTTTGTGGACTTGCGCTTCATGGACTTTCCCGGCCTGATGCAGCATTTCACGATACCTGTAACGCACCTCGAAGAGGATCTTTTCGAGGAAGGGTTGGGTTTTGACGGATCAAGCATCCGCGGCTGGCGGTCCATTCACGAAAGCGACATGCTTGTGCTGCCGGATCCCAAGACGGCCACGATGGATCCGTTTGCGGAAATTCCAACGCTGATTTTGTACTGCAATATTCTGGATCCCATCACGAAGGAACGCTACAGCCGGTGTCCGCGTTGCTTGGCCCAAAAGGCGGAGAACTACATGGTCTCGACGGGGCTTGCCGACACGGCCTTCTTCGGGCCGGAGGCCGAGTTCTTCATCTTTGACGATGTGCGTTACGACACCCAATCCAATTGCGGTTACTTCTTCGTGGACAGCGAAGAGGGCATCTGGAACACGGGGCGGGAAGAATATCCCAATCTGGGATACAAACTCCGGCACAAGCAAGGTTACTTCCCCATTCCGCCGTCGGACTCCATGCAAGACATGCGGAACGAGATGGTGGAGGTGATGATCCAGTGCGGATTGGACGTGGAATGCCATCACCATGAAGTGGCCACGGCCGGCCAGGCCGAGATTGACTTGCTCTTCGACAGCATGACGGCCATTGCCGACAAGCTCACCATGTACAAGTACATCTGTAAAAACGTGGCCCACCGCCACGGCAAGACGGTGACCTTCATGCCTAAGCCTCTGTTCGGGGACAATGGCTCCGGCATGCACGTGCACATGAGCTTGTGGAAGGAAGGCCGGCCGCTGTTCGCGGGAGACAAATACGCAGGCTTGAGCGACGAGGCCCTGTGGTTCACCGGCGGCATACTGAAGCACGCCGACGCCCTTGTGGCCATGACCAATCCGACCATGAATTCGTACAAGCGGCTCGTGCCGGGTTACGAGGCGCCGGTGAACCTGGCGTACTCCATGCGGAATCGGAGCGCCTGCTTGCGCATCCCGATGTACTCGCCGAGCCCAAAATCGAAGCGTATTGAGTTCCGCGCGCCGGATCCCTCGTGCAACCCGTACCTCGCATTCTCGGCGCTGCTTATGGCGGGCCTGGACGGTATTCAGAACAAGATGGATCCCGGCGAAGCGCTGGACAAGGACCTCTATGACCTTCCGCCCGAGGAGAAGGCGAAGGTGCCCCAGGTGCCGGCCAGCCTAGGGGAAGCCCTCGACGCGCTTGAAGCCGACCACGAGTTTCTATTGAAGGGCGATGTGTTCACCCAAGATGTGATTGAGACGTGGCTGGAGTATAAGCGCGTGAATGAGGTGGAAGCGACCAACTTGCGGCCGCATCCCTATGAGTTCTACCTTTACTACGACATTTAGTCGCGATTGTCTGGAGCTGCAGGCGAGCTTCTAACGATCGGATGAAGCTGTTTCCCTCCTGGGCGCCTCCATGGGTTCCCTCTTGGCAGCCCCCTGAGTCCCTTTCCCCCGGGGACTTGGGGGGTGTTTTCAGCATTGAAACGCTTAGCTGAACCGTACACCGCCCGCGTTGGTGTGTTACACTAGTGCTCCGCTGGCCGCGGTTGTGCCGCATGCCAGGGTGACCGTCTTTACACACACCGTGGGTTTGTTTTCAAAAGAGAGTATCATGAGCAGTCTAGTTCGCATGTGGCGCACTTGGCGTCACGGTCTGAAGTTCGCTAAGAAAGGTAAACATTGCCGCTTTCCTCACAAGTACCTGGAGGTGGACGGCCATGTCGAGCTGGGGAAATACTGCCGGTTCCGCAACAACGTAATTTTGCGGACCCGTGGGGAAGGCAAGATCGTGTTTGGGGATCGCTCGGGATGCAGCCACTACTGTATCATCGAGTCCACGAAATTAGTTCAAATCGGAAACCATACGGGCATCGCTGAGTTTACGGTCATTCGCGACACCAATCATCTGGTGTACGGGACGAAGGAACATTGGCGGTACACCCCGCAGATCGCTCGCCCCATCATTATTGGGGACAATTGTTTGATTGGAAGCCGGTGCTACATCATGCCGGGCGTGACCATCGGCGAAGGCGCCGTGATACAAGCGGGCAGCATCATCACCAAAGATGTGGGCTCGTACGAGATCTGGGCGGGCTCACCCGCGCGAAAGGTCGCCCACCGCACCGAGAATGTGCCGCCTTCCAAGCAGAAGCTGTTTGAGGAGCTGGTTGCCCAGCAGGGGATACGCAAGGATCGCTACATGGATGTATCCATAAGCGAGCCTTCCGAAAGCTCGGATCTGCTTCCATAACGGCAGCCCATTCATCCGCACCCTGTTCAATTAGCATTTCACGGGAGACCCCCATGCCTATTCGAGCAATCACATTTGATTTCTGGCGCACCTTGTTCCGCGATCAAGGCGCTTCGCAACGGTGGCGGCTGCGCGCGAGTACGTTCGCC
>JAWOFY010000014.1:0-3161 GCA_046497285.1 Candidatus Hydrogenedentota bacterium | reverse complement strand
GCGTCAAGATTTGGGCGTGGCCGAGCTTGCCCGGTTTGAGCAGCTCGCCGACTACATTCGACAGTATTTAACGGGAGGAGGCAGTCATGAATCAGACCAATCAAATGGCGATTGACGCGGGGTTTGACCGGACCATCATCAATGAACGCGGCGATTCTGTGCGTTATCTGGCCGTTGAGTTGGAGGCGCCGGGACCCGTCCAGTCGGAAGAAACCAGCCGGCCCCCGCTCAACCTGGCGCTTGTGATTGATGCATCGGGGTCCATGGCCGGGGATCGCATTCACGCCGCCCGCGAGGCGGCCAAGGGGATCGCATCGAAGCTGGAGGAAGGCGATCGCCTCTCCATCGTTTCCTTCGACGCCACGCCAACGGTTCACCGGAAACAGCTGCGGATAGGCGCGGCCGCCATGGAAGAGATTCGCGCCGTGGTTGACTCGCTCGACAGCGGCTCGACGACTAATCTGTCCGGCGGTTGGCTGGATGGCGCGGAGTGCGTAGCCGAGGCGGGCGGGGAATCCAGCGAGTTCGTGAATCGGGTACTTCTCCTCTCGGATGGTCACGCCAACCGAGGCATCACCGAGCCCGCCCAGCTTCAGGAGATTGCGGCCAACCTTCGCCAACGCGGCGTCCTCACCTCCACCGTAGGCATCGGAGACGATTACTCGACCACCCAATTGTTCGCCCTGGCCGAATACGGCGGCGGCATTATGCACGACGCGGCGCGGCCGGAAGACATCGTCGAAGTGGTCTTGGGCGAGTTCGAAGGCATCGTCGCGACCTACGCCGAGGCGGTGGAATTGCGGCTGACTCATCCGCCCGCGGTGGGGGTTGACGTCCTTGGCGCGTTGGTCCATCACCGCGAATCAGGCGTCTTCCGTTGTCACCTCGGCCCGTTGCGGCATAACGGCTCCCGCGTGGTTATCCTGAAGCTTCACACCCCGGCAGGCAACCCAGACGAGAAGCTGGCCTTCGGCCTGGAGCTCCACCTTAGAGGTTCGGATGGCGAGCGCGAGACCGTGTCTCATACGCCGCCGCCACTCGAATTCGGCTCCGGCCAAGCCTGTTGCGAACAACCGCGCGATCGCCGGCGCAGCCGCCTGGTGGCGGAACGATGGCAGGAATTCGCCGTGGGGCGGGCTTTGGAGTTAAACCGCGAGGAGCAGTACGAAGAAGCCCGCGAGTACGTGCAGAGGGAACTCCACTACTTCCGCGCCTACTGCAAGGGATTGGATAACGTGAGTCATCTCGTCGACGAGTTGGAGCAGGCGGCCGAACGGCTTGCCCGGCCAATGGGCGAACGCCGCCGAAAAGACATCGGCCAACACCTCTACCAGCGGGGAAAGGGGATGCCCGACCTTCGTAGCGCGCCGCCTGCTTCCTGGAAAGCCTCGTTGCTCGGACGCGATTCAGCGCCTTCGGGGGGCGAATACTATCGGCTGATACCGGGCCATGAATACCCCTTAGCCGACATCGATGGCCTACGCGTGTTGATTGGCGTGGGCGACCCGATGAGCATCGCCTCCGCGCCTACGTTGCGGCTCGGGAAACATCAACATCCGATGACTGAGAACTTCATGGGGCTGACCATCGGCGATCTCACCCAGCACCTCGACACGCGCATCGACGTCTTGCTGGGCATGGACATCTTGGCTGGCTACCATTTCACCCTGGATTTGCCGGGCGGCGCGTTTATCCTATCCGAAGCGCCTATGGACCACGAGGGGCAACGGCTCCCGCTCTTCTTCGAGGCCGGCGTTCCCATGCTTTCCGCAAAAACGAACGGCAAACCAGTATCCTTGTTTATAAACAGCAGCACAAAGATGTCGTACTTGGCCCCCGCGCTACTCAACGGCCAATCCCCCGGCGGCGAAGTCAAGGACTTCATTCCCGGCATCGGTTGGTTTACAACACCGGCATACGAGATCGAGACCAGCCTGGCGGGATTCGAATATACATTCCAGTATGGGATTCTTCCGCCGCTGTTCCAAGCTTCGATCGAAACCCATGGCGCCCACGGCATCCTCGGCTCCGAATTTACCCGGCATTCCCGCCTCCACTTCGCCACGCCCCAAAAGGAATTATGGGTGACCGACGGCGGATGAACCTATTAGGGGAACGCACAGCCCTACTCAGCTACGGTGCCGGCTAGATTTTCCTCACCGCCGACATGCACTTGATGGGGACCAAGGTCCCCCTTACCACGGATCCGGTTGGTGTACGAAGCGGGAAGCCTCAGAATCACGCAGCATCATTTAACACAGTAATGCGGCAGGGGCTTGATCTGTGCCGTGAGGATCCTTTTGGTAAAAAGCTGTCGATAAAGGATTTAGTTAGCAGACCAATTTAGTTTAAGATACTGTTAATACTGTATAAACTGTGTATATAGCATCAAAGTGAGGTTTGCACCATGAACCATAGTTTGAAATAATCCCACCCAACTTTTCATCCCTTCAATATCAACGGTGTCAGAGAGTTGGGAGGCCCGTCCGATGATCACGAAGAGTCTGTTGAAGACACTTGTCTATTGGACAGCGGTTGCTTTGCTGGCCCTGACGGTCGTGGGACTGCTTCTTCATGGCGCCGAGTTCCTCGATGAAGACGCGCGCGCCAGAGAAATCGTCCAGGAACGTATCAGTGAACTACGAGCCGTGGATCCCACTGCCGCCAATGCGTTGGAACGCATTGCCGAACGCCGCAAGGCAAGGGATCTAGCACCAGCGGTGCAGGCTGCCCACGGAGATATGTCGAAGCTGCGTTCCTTTACCAATCGAGCGAACGAACGGGAGACCTTCGAGGTTCGCTTGGCCCGTATTGCCAACGAGGCGGGGATTAGCCGCGACCGAGAGCATCTGGAAGCTTACTTTGTTGCCCACGCCACCGCTTGCCAGACGTTCGAGCAGGATAACGCGCATGCGGTTCTTGAAGAGTATCTCAATGGGTTGGCCCACGCATCCCGAAATCCCAGCGTATGGGAAGTAGTCCAGGACGATCCGTTTGGGTTGGTCATCTACCCCCACATCAGGCATAAGCCCGACTTATGGGCCTTCTATGCGGAACACAGGGACTGGCTTCAAGAACCCTTGGCCGCAATTGGATATCCCGAGGACGAATACGCGGACGAGGTTGTCGCTGGTAGCGAATTGGATATGCCGTCCGTCGAG
>JAWOFY010000012.1:0-2557 GCA_046497285.1 Candidatus Hydrogenedentota bacterium | reverse complement strand
TATGAGTTCTACCTTTACTACGACATTTAGTCGCGATTGTCTGGAGCTGCAGGCGAGCTTCTAACGATCGGATGAAGCTGTTTCCCTCCTGGGCGCCTCCATGGGTTCCCTCTTGGCAGCCCCCTGAGTCCCTTTCCCCCGGGGACTTGGGGGGTGTTTGGTGTGCCAGGCATGGCCCAGTTCTTATGAGGTGAAAGTCCTCTGCAGGCCCCGATAGCGGGAACTGCTAGGCGAAGGCAACTGCGCCGCCGCGAGGCGGGGTGGGGAGGAAGCCGGAGCCCAAAGGTTGGACGCGACGTACAGGAACCGGATATGAGGCCGGGACCATGGGGTAAACGAGCCATGGATCGTGACGCCCAATAGCTATCCGGACATGGCCCAGGTAAATCCGGCGCGGCCCAACTGACAGAGCTGTGTCTTACCCTGGGAGGTCTCGCGCCTGGCCGTCCATGAGGGCGGCTACCGGAACGGCGACGTTTCGGGACGGAGCGCGAGAAGTCAGCCGAGGCCATAGTACCCCGCCTTGTGCGGGGAAAGGGCCGAATCTTTTATCGCAAGGAACAGACTGGACGACTCGATGGACCTGGAGCAGCAGTCAATCAAAGGCTATCAACTGGACCTGTTTGAGGACTGGGCGAAGCCTTTGCGCCCCGGCGTAGGCGGCGAAGGCGGAACCGGAGCTGCGGCGTGCGGGGAGCGGCAAGGGTCCACGGCGTTGGAAAGTGAACGAGCCTTGACGATGCATTTGATGGAGCAGGTAGCCGACCGGCGCAATCTGCTGGAAGCCTACCGCAAGGTGAAGGCCAACAAGGGCGCTCCAGGCGTGGACGGCATGAGCGTGGACGGCTTGGGAGCCTGGTTGGGCGAACACCATGGAGAACTGGCGAAGGAGTTGCTCGACGGGAGCTACACGCCCCGGCCGTTGCGGGCTAGAATGATCCCCAAGCCCGGCGGCGGAATGCGTCAATTGGGCATTCCGACGGTGATAGACCGTCTTGTGCAACAGGCTATTCTCCAAGTACTGGAACCGTTGATGGAACCCACGTTCTCGGATTCGAGCTACGGATTCCGCCCCGGCCGAAGCGGGCACGACGCGTTGCACGCGGCGGCGGGATACGTGGAAGCGGGTCGGCCCATCGTCGTGGACGTAGACCTGGAGCAATTCTTCGACCGGGTCAACCACGACGTGCTCATGGCGCGGGTCGCCCGGCGCATCGGCGACAAGAGGCTCCTGCACATCATCCGGCGCTTTGTGCAAGCCGGGATCATGGCGAACGGCGTATGCGTGCGCTGTTACGAAGGCACGCCCCAGGGCGGTCCGCTTTCGCCCCTGTTGGCCAACATTCTGTTGGACGACCTGGACAAGGAGTTGGAACGCCGGGGGCACTGCTTTTGCCGCTATGCCGACGACTGCAACATTTACGTGGCATCCCAGAAAGCGGGCGAACGGGTGATGGCGGGCGTGACGCAGTTTCTGGAAAAGAAGCTGCGGCTCAAAGTGAACCGGGCCAAAAGCGCGGTGGCCTATGTAGAGGAACGCAAATTTCTAGGATACCGGCTGCTGCGCGGCGGCAAGCTGGGCGTGGCCCCAAAAAGCGTCGAACGGATGAAACAGCGCATCCGCGCTATCACCCGGCGCAACCGGGGCGTCAGCTTTGCCCGAGTGGTGAGCGAACTCCGCTCCTTCCTCACGGGCTGGCTTACCTACTTCCGCTACGCGCGCTGCCGGACGCTGTTGCACGAACTCGACCAATGGCTGCGGCGCAAACTCCGCTGCTATAGGCTCAAACAGTGCAAACGCGTCAAAGCCATACGCGACTTCCTCCACAAACTGGGCGTACCCGACTGGCGCGCCTGGATAACCGCCTTATCCGGTAAAGGATGGTGGCGACTGGCCAGCGCTCCCTCGGTCCATGAAGCCATGAACACCAATTGGTTCCACCAACAAGGCCATATCAGCCTCGTCCATCAATATGACACGTTGCAACGATAGAAGAAATCGCCGTGGTACCGAGCAGGTATGCCCGGTGGTGTGAGAGGGGGAGAGGGGCAACCCCCCCCCCTACTCGATTGCGTTCGGACATTGATTTGAATACGATCTATGCCGGGTTACTCACGGAGGTCTATAGCCGTGAGTATGAACACCAGCGTCACCCGAGTGTGCGCGTGCTTAGCGAAGATGAATTCGTCAAGATCCTGGAACAAATCGGATTGGTCGTGTGGCATGGTGGTGGGCGTGGAGGTGGCCGAACTGCGACAATGGAAGCGATTCAACGTTCTTGCGAGGCTAATCCTCAGCTCAAAAGATTGCTCGAACAGTTCGAGGAAGACGCCGAGACCGGGGTGACGAGCCTGTTGACTGGATTTTACTTCCGCCAACACGGCAAAACGGAAGTCGGTGATAAGGTTTTCGAGTTCACGCACAAGAGCTTTGGCGAGTATCTCGCCGCGCTTCGTATTGTGCGCGCGGCGGAACGGATTGCTGACAGAGTAACCGCCGCAGAGAATGGGGACGGGGACGGATGGACAGAACCGAGAGCCCTCGCGTATTGGGCTG
>JAWOFY010000457.1:0-3393 GCA_046497285.1 Candidatus Hydrogenedentota bacterium | reverse complement strand
TCTCAGGGTAGCGCGCCAACCGGCTGAGGCGGTGTTCAGACGGAAGGACTCGTGCGGCTCAGCATGGCCCCCATTACGCTTAAATGCGCTACCGCCAACCGGCGAGCGCCAGGGGAGAACGGCGATGAGAATGATGCCCTTTTGGAATAAATACCTACATCTTTTTTCCACCACGTTCGGTGTGGCCCTCTTGCTTGGGGCGCTGAGTGCGGGCGCGGCGGAGGAGGAGGAAGGTCTGGAGCCTCTTCGCATCCTCCAGCTCACAGGGGGCGGCTGGCACGACTATGAGACGCAACAACACATTCTCTCGAACGGTGTAGAGGAACGAATTAACGCGACGGTGGATATACGGTTCACGGATGCGCCCGAGGAGGATCTACGGAATCACGATTGGATTGAGGGCTACGACGCCGTGCTACACAATCACGGCTGGAGTTACCTGGAACCAGATGTGCAAGCCCGCATGGCTCAGGCGGTTTCAGACGCCCATGCCGAATCGGGGGTAGGAGCGGTGCTCCTTCACAACACCATGGCCACTTTTCGGGACGCGCCCGAATGGTTCGAGTTCACCGGCGTGGACATGTACCACCATGAACCCC
This sequence comes from Candidatus Hydrogenedentota bacterium, assembly GCA_046497285.1. Classification (GTDB taxonomy): domain Bacteria; phylum Hydrogenedentota; class Hydrogenedentia; order Hydrogenedentales; family SLHB01; genus SKRY01. The sequence continues at coordinate 2,794 of JAWOFY010000457.1, read as the reverse complement.
ACTACCCATTCACCGTGCTGAACTTCCGCGAAGACCATCCCCTGATGGCGGATTTCGGAACCGAATGGGAGACGCCGGCCGGGGAGCTGTATAACATCGATCGGGTTCTGCCCAACACCTCCCCGCTCGCGATCGCGTACGGCCGCGAACGCTCCGAAGAACATGAGATTGTGATTTGGACAAGGGAGTATGAAGGCGTCCCAGTATTCGCCACCACCATCGGACATCACAATGAGACGATGGAAGAGCCTGTTTATTTGGACCTAGTGGCGGGGGGCATCTTGCACGTGACTGGTAAACTGGGCGAAGATGGCCAACCCGTGGAAGGGTACGGCGTTGAATAGCAAGGATGGAACAGGATTTCCAACAAGCAACACCCGACGGGAGCATACTTTAGGCAACCGGGAAAGCGATGGGCTTCCCCTAGCGTACTGCGCGCCACCTTCCCGATAGTGGACGCACACAACCAATATAAAGGACGAAGGCAAATGCGACACCATTTAGCAGCGGCGCTAACCCTAGGAGCGGCCCTTGCAGGCCTTGTACTGGCAAGCAGCGCGTCCTATGCGCAGGAAAAGAACGTGGTATTCGTCGCGGGCGCGCCCAGCCACGGCTACGGCGCGCACGAGCACCACGCTGGCTCTCTCCTGCTCAGTGATTTGCTCAATGAACACCATGAAGGTATCATTTCAGAGGTGTACCCCAATGGGGGGCCGGAAGACCCCAGCGTTTTCGAGGAGGCCGACTCAATCGTCATTTTCGCTGACGGTGGCGGCGGGCATCCCGCTCTGCCCCATCTAGACCAACTCGCCGAGTTGATGGATGAAGGGGTCGGGCTTGTGGTGATACACTGGGCTACGGGCATTCCACCCGAGGAGGCGGGTGAGGAGTGGCTGGCGTGGGTAGGCGGCAACAAAGAGCCCCACTGGTCCGTCAATCCGCACTGGGTGATAACGGATCCCGAGTTGAGCAGCCACCCCATCAACAACGGTGTAGAACCCTACACGATTGACGACGAGTGGTACTACCACATGCGGTTTCGCGAGGATATGGAAGGCATTACGCCCATCACGAGCGATCATCCGCCCGAGGAAACATTGGATCGCCCGGATGGATCCTATAGCGGTAACCCGCACGTTCGCGAGGCGGTCCTGGAACGCGGCGAGATTCAGCATGTAGCGTGGGCCTCGGAACGCGAGAACGGCGGCCGGGGCTTTGGATTCACCGGTGCGCATTGGCATTGGAACTGGGGCCACCCTATGTTCCGCCGCCAGGTGCTCAACGCCATTGCATGGACCGCCCACGCCGAAATCCCGGAGGGCGGCGTCCCTGTCGGCGAAGTCACCATGGAGGACCTCTTGGCCAACCAAGACTACGACATGCCAGACGACTTCGATTTGGAACACTGGGAAAATCTCGTAAACGAATGGAACGAAACCTTCGACGAGTAACCACAGCAACACAGCAAAGGAGAGGAACAGTATGCGACACAGTCTAGCAGCGGCAATGACACTTGGCGTCCTAGCGGCCCTCGTACTGGGAAGCAGCGCCTCACACGCGCAGGAACAGAAGGTCGTGTTCGTGGCGGGTACCCCCAGTCACGGCTACGGCGCGCACGAGCACAACGCGGGGTGTCTCCTGCTCAGCGACTTACTCAATGAACATGAAGGCGTCACCTCGGTAGTCCACCAAAATGGGTGGCCCGAGGATCCCGACGCCTTCGAGGGCGCCGATGCCATCGTGATTTACTCCGATGGCGGCGGCGGCCATCCGGCGCTGCCTCATCTCGAACAACTTGAGCAGATGATCGAGGATGGGATCGGCTTCGTGATCATGCATTGGGCCTTTCCCTCAGGCGAAGCCGATGACGAGTGGGTGCAATGGCTCGGCGGAAACAAGGAGCCCCATTGGTCGGTGAATCCCTTCTGGACGATTGACGATCCCGAGCTGGCCGATCACCCCATTACCAACGGCGTCGAACCCTATACGCTCGAGGACGAGTGGTACTATCACATGCGTTTTCGCGAGAACATGGAAGGGGTCACGCCGATTATGAGCGACCATCCGCCTGAGGAAACCTTGGAAAGGGATGACGGCCCCTTCAGCAATAATCCGCACGTGCGTGAAGCGGTCCTGGAACGGGGCGAGATCCAGCATGTGGCTTGGGCTTATGAGCGCGAGAATGGCGGCCGGAGCTTTGGATTCACCGGCGGGCACTGGCATTGGAACTGGGGGCATCCCATGTTCCGGGGCCTGGTGCTAAACGCCATCGCCTGGACCGCCGGCGCTGACATCCCTGAAGATGGCGTCCCCGTCGGCGACGTCACCATGGAAGACCTCCTGGAGAACCAGGATTACGACATGCCGGATGACTACGACTTGGAGCGCTGGGAGAATCGCGTGAACCAATGGCGGGAGCAATATAGCGAATAACTGACCCGCCGCGCGTCGGACAGCCTTCTCCATGTTCCTTCAAGAAGGCCGTCATGCGATAAGCGCTAACTGGACGGAGCCGGTTACCCCCGTAGCTGGCTCCGTTCAGCGGTCTCAAACGACTTGCGCTTCCACCCCTCGCGCAACGTTTACGACAGGCCCGAATTCCCCTTCATAGAGAGGCTTCTTTCCTTACCACTAAGCAGGCGAAATCGTTTCCGATCTCGGTAAGCCGAGCCTTTTGCCAAAGTGGCACACCTGTTAGCACTCACGCCTAGGGAGTGCTACTACTTTGCCATTTTGGCGCCCGTCTTCTCCGAGAAATCCCCTTCAAGCTCCAACAGCCTGCCATTTGGGCAAA
>JAWOFY010000412.1:0-5868 GCA_046497285.1 Candidatus Hydrogenedentota bacterium | reverse complement strand
ACGACGTGCAGGACGTCACGGTCCACAATTGCGTCTTCCACAACGTTTGGCAGCGGGGCGTGAAAAGCGTGCGCGCACCGGAAACGCCTTCGCATAATGGCGAGATCCGGTACTGTATGTTCTACAATGACCGGCCCAAGGAATTCGGCGACGACCCCACGTAATTGCCGCCGAACGTGTCCTCCGTGTCCGTGGGGTCGTCGCCGAATTCCTTAGACCGGTCATTGTAGAACAGACAGTACCGGATCTCGCCATTATGCGAAGGCGTTTCCGGTGCGCGCACGCTTTTCACGCCCCGCTGCCAAACGTTGTGGAAGACGCAATTGTGGACCGTGACGTCCTGCACGTCGTGGTTCGTGTTCAGTTTCAACGCGTTGTAGGTCACATTGCGCAAGGTGATGTCCGCCACGGTCACGCCGCTGCAATCCGTGACGCCAAGCAGTTCGCCGTGCCGGCTTTCCGCCCCATCCAACACAACGGCGTCGCGGTCGCCCGATGCGCTTCGCAGGGTGACATCGTCGGTGCGGATTTCGATGTAGCGGGGCATGGCGTAGTGCCCATCGGCGAGGAGAATCGTTCCGCCCGGCTCGACATCCTCCACTGCTTCAAAAAACGCCTCGACCGTGTCCACTTCGATGATCTGACCCTCCGGCTGCGGCAAGGATGGCGCCTCGGGCAACCATTCGGGTGTGGGCGGAGCCCCTGCAGCGAGCGCGGAGATCAACACCATGTCCAGCGGCGCAAAGACAAACTGGCTTAGAGGAATGAAAGGCGGAAGGTGATTGATGTTCATGGATATCCTCCTCAAGAGATGAATCCGTTGTCGGATAAACTCATGATAACTCATCAGTCCAAAGAAGAGAAACGGCCGCGACGCCTATCCATTTACGCGCGCGCCAATGCCTCCCGGGGGGCTATTCGCTGTCGACCAACCCGACGCCTGCCGTGGGCTGTTGCTCGCGCAATGCTTCCCCGATCGCGGCGGCATCGTCCTCCCGGCCCTGGGCCTCCAACAGCCGCGAGAGCTGAAGGCACGCTTGACGGTAGGTGGATTCCGCCGCTTGGTCCATTGGGCGTCCCCGCTCCTCCAAAGCGCGCAAAGCGGCCCTGTAAACGGCTTCCGCCTCGTCCGCCTGGCCGGCATCCGCCTTAATCCGGCCCTCCAGAATGTGCAGCTGAACCCCTTCCAGCGATTCGGGGCCATTATCCCGCGCCGACTCAATAAGCTCCTCCGCCGCCTCCGGTTCCCCGGCTTCCCACAACAAGCGGGCGCCTTGCAAGGCCAAGGCTTCCCTTTGGGAGGAGGACTCCGCGTGCTCGATGGCCGCCTCGTAGTTCTGGATAGCCTCGTTGGCTTCGCCCAGTTCGTCGCTGAGCTGAAGCTTGGCGAGAGCGGCGTGCGCTTCGGCGCGTTGGCCGTCTTCCAGCGGATCGCTCAGGCTATCGCGCAGTTGTTCGGCGGCTTGTTCCGGGGTGAGGACGGAAAGGCTTCGCGCTAGGATTTGCTCGGACAGGCTGGGCGGAGCGGGGGCTCCTTCAGGGACTTCCGCAGAGGCGGGGGACTCCGGCTCGCGCGGCTCCGAATCCTCTTGGGGCTGCTCATAGGCGTGTTCGCTCACCATGGGCAACGTTTCTTCCCGTTCCGTTCCCGGCCGCGCGCGGAACGCGCCACCCCCTTCGTAGACGGGACCACCGCCCCCAAAAAACACAAACACTCCCACCGTCACTCCGAGCAGCAGCAGGAAGACAATGATAAGTATCTTTTGATCCCTGTCCATACGAATAGCGTACCGGAGAAACGCATAAAACGCAACTTGGGCTCCGAACGTCTATCGTTTTCCAAAATTGGCGCGCAGTTTTGTGCTAAGATTATGGAACCGAACGCGATGTCCTTTTAGGTAAGAAATCGAACCAGGTTAACTCCGTCGGGCGGGAATTAGTAATTAGTTGACAAATAGCACTGGCCGTGCTAGGTTAAATGGCATGGGAGGCCTGACGAGATGATTTCACCAGCGTTGCTCGCGATAGCGGCGGGACAGCTTGCCCTTTATATTCTGCTTGGCGTGCTCCTGTGGGGCGTGAGCATTGGCGGATTTCCGTTGGGTAAGGTGGTTGTCATGGGTGTCCTCCTGTTCTTCGCCGCCCGGCTGTTGTGGGTGGGCGTCCAGTTTATCTTGGCGTATTTTGGCCGCAGTCCGCGAACCGAGGAAACCCGTCTCGGGGTGATCGGCACGATTTTCATGGTGTTGAGCGAGATGGCGGTCTATTACCTCATGATTGCGCTTCTCAGTCCCTTCGGCCGTTTTTTTCTCGCCCGGCGGCATCCTTTCATTGTACAAGCTGGCCAACGGCCGGTTCTGTTTCTCCCTGGCTACATGGCCAACACGGGGATTTGGGTTCCGATGGTCCGCTATTTGATGGGGCGCGGGCTGACCAACGTGTTCACGTTCAACCTCAAACCCAAGTTCGGGGATATCGACGAATATGCCCGTCAGGTATCGGCCTACGTGGATCGCATCTGCAACACCACGAGGTCCGACAAGGTGGTGATCGTGGCGCATAGCATGGGCGGCCTCGCCGCGCGCGCGTATATTGAGCGGCTTGGCGGCGCGCGCCGTGTGGCGAAACTGGTCACTATTGGCACGCCGCATCATGGCACATGGCTGGCGCGCGTTGCGCCCGGGGCTAACGCGACCCAGATGCGGGTGGGCAGCGCTTGGCTTGGCGAGATGAACCGCGACGAAAACTACCGGAACACGGTGCCTTATGTCTCCATTTTCAGCACGCACGACAATGTGGTGTTTCCGCAGACCAGCGCCGAATTTGGTAAGGCCCGCAACGTGGAGATCGTGGGCATGGGGCATTTCTCGCTAGTGGTGAGCCCGGAAGTGGGGCGCATTGTCTATCGGGAGCTCGCCAGCGCCCTGGCGTCAAGCGGAGCTTCCATGGAGCCGCTGGCGCCCATGCAAGGAAACGCGGCAGCCGCGCGTCGTGTTTGAATATAGCAGCGCAACCGTGTAACAATCCCGCCACCTCTGCTTCCATTTTTGCCTCGGCGTCACCCCTGTTTTTTACACGACCCTAGTGAGCGACTTCTAAAAGGGAAGGGAAGGCTTGGATCCTCGCCGGAAACGATGGGGACAATAGCCCGTGTTCCGTTCAGTATTCGGCCATTTTCAGCAACTTGTGGCCTTGGCGCGGAAGCTTCCGCAAGTCGCTGAAGGGTTTCCATAAACAATACATCAATTACGTAAGGAGGTATCTCATGGCGAATTTGTCTGGTAAGGTCCTTGTGGCTCAAGGCGGCGGTCCCACGGCGGTGATCAACCAAAGCCTTGTGGGGGCGGTCCTTGAATCCCGCAAGTTTCCCCAGGTCACGCAAGTCTACGGCGCATGTCATGGCGTTCGGGGCATTGTGGATGAAGATTTTCTTGATTTGACCGAAGCCACCACCCACAACCTTGAAACGGTTGCCGTGACCCCGTCCTCGGGACTGTCGTCCACGCGCGACAAGCCCGACGTGGACTACTGCAAGGAGATCTTCAAGGTCTGTCAGGCGCACGATGTCCGTTTCTTCTTTTACATTGGCGGGAACGACAGCGCCGACACCTGCCGCATTGTGCAAGAGGAATCGGCCAAGTCCGGGTATGACATGCGAGTGGCGCACATTCCCAAGACCATCGACAATGACCTTATGGTGACCGACCATTGCCCCGGTTTCGGGTCGGCGGCGAAATTTGTGTCGCAAGCTTTTGCGGGGGTGAACCTGGATAATCGGGCGCTGCCTGGCGTTTACATCGCCATCGTCATGGGCCGGCACGCGGGCTTCCTGACGGCCTCGTCTTGCTTGGCGCGCACGTATCCCGACGATGGGCCGCATCTCATTTACGTTCCCGAGCGGGCTGTCACGAAGGAGCAATTCATCCGGGACGTGAAGGGCGTCTACGAGAAGTATGGCCGCTGCGTGGTGGCCGCGTCGGAAGGCATCGTGGATCCCGACGGGAACGCCATTGCCTCCCAGTTCACGGGCGGGGAGAAGGACGCCCATGGCAACGTGCAACTCTCGGGCACGGGGGCGCTCGGCGATCTGCTCAGTTCGTGGGTCAAGGGCGAAACCAACATCAAACGGGTCCGGGCGGATACGTTCGGGTATCTGCAACGGAGTTTCCTGGGGTGCGTAAGCGAGGTGGACCAGGTCGAGGCGCGCGAGGTGGGCGAGAAAGCAGCCCACTTCACGGTGGCGCACAACCGCGATGCCTCCGTGGCCATCCGGCGCATAGGGGATTACGCGGTCGAGTACTTCCCCGCCGAATTGAAGGACGTGGCCCGTGTAAGCACCGACATACCTAGCAACCATTTGAACGACAGCGGCAACGACGTCACGCCCGCTTTCGTGGACTATGTCCGGCCGCTTGTGGGAGCGCTGCCTCCCGTCAGCCGGATTTCCGCGCCCAAGGTGGCGAAGGTCCTCAAGAAGTAGGGCGCCGCAAAAACCACGGCTTCTGACCAAGCCCCGCGCCCTGTCCTTTTTGCGGCAGAAGCGCGGGGCTTTGCCGTTGGTTTCGTCTCTCTTACTTTCGCGCGCTGGGAAGAATATGGGAAGCTGGCGTGTTTTACTCGGTGACTACTCTACTATAACATACGCCGTCATCTGCCATGGGGTAGTTTGCCCCCTTTGCGGTGGCGGATACGGGGACAACGAAACACTCAACCGCGAAAAGGAGATCCACATGACGGAACGGACTGGCGACGTAACTTTTAAGGGAACCCCCTTGACCGTTTGCGGCCCCAAACTCAAACCGGGAGACAAGGCCCCTGAATTCGAACTTCTGGATAATAATCTCGGCGTAGTGAGGCTCTCGGGCAGCGCGGGCAAGGTTCGCCTTATCAGCGTGGTCCCCTCCCTGGATACGGGCGTCTGTAACGATCAAACCCAACGTTTCGATGCCGAGGTGGACAAACTCGATACTGACCGCATTGTCTATTACACGGTTAGCGCGGATCTCCCCTTTGCCCAAGCGCGGTGGTGCGGCGACGCGGGCGTGGAGCGCGTGCAAACGCTTTCCGACCACCGGGATATGAATTTTGGGAACACTTGGGGGACCCACATCAAGGAACTCAGGCTGGAACAGCGCTCTGTTTTTGTCGTGGACGCAGAGGGCGTCATCCGGTATGCGGAGTATGTTCCGGAAATCTCGGATCACCCTGATTATGATGGGGCGCTGAAAGCCGTTAAGGAAGCAGCGGGGCTGAGTTAACCCTACCGAGCAAGAGACTGCGGCGGTTACTCAAAAGAGCCGCCAGCGCGTTGATCCACGGTGCACAAAGTGAGCTATCGAGGGAACCTTTTTTTCCCAAAAGCTCACCGTGTGCTCCGTGGCTTTTTTGTTCCTATTTGGCGGCATCCCGTTGGTCTTCATTGCCTCCGATTTCCGTCGCGGGCTGCGTCAGGAAAGTGTGCGCCTTGGTCTCCGTAGCCGCCGAAAGTTGAATCTTGCGCCTATTGCGGACTACCATGGCCGTTGCGAGGTGGGAGGGACGCGGTAGCGCGCCATAACGACAGGCGGCGTGTCTGCTTTTGAAACCCACATCGCAGCAGAGGTAAACAAACAAAGCAGTCGTTCGAACGCGGCATAGTGAGCGCACACTCCGAAGGATTACCCCCGCATTTGTCCCATCTGGAACCGCATTACCGCATGACGCCGCCAGAGCGGTTGCCCGCGAAAGAAAAGCAACCCGTGCACGTCGTGTTGCACAATATCCGGAGCGCGTTTAACGTGGGCTCTATCTTCCGCACGGCGGACGCCGGCGCCGTAGCCCGACTTCACCTTTGTGGTTACACAGCGTGCCCGCCCAACAAGAAGCTGC
>JAWOFY010000352.1:0-11496 GCA_046497285.1 Candidatus Hydrogenedentota bacterium | reverse complement strand
CCCGGCTGCCGTAGAGACTGTCGTCCTCGCTCCATTCCACGAACGCCTCCTCGCCGTCGAAGTAACACAGCCAAATGGTGCGGCCCTCGCGTTCCGGACCAAGGACGCGGGCCATTTCTGTCATCCAAGCGGTTGTTGAACCCGCGTCATTCGCTCCGACAAACCAGATGTCCTCGAAGTACTTGGTGTCGTAATGATTTCCCAGCACGATCACGCCAGGCTCGGTTCCTTCGATAACGCCCACGACATTGGCCATGTACCGGCGGCCAATGGGGGTCTCCGCCCAGAAATCCTGTTCGCGGATGGCGACGCCGGCCTCGTCGAGTTCACGCCGTAGCCACTTGCGCAGTTCCGCCAGCGGTTCCGAACCCGGGGGGCGGGGGCCGTAGCTGACCACATGCTCGAGGTCGCGCATGGCCCGCTCGCCATCAAACGGGGAGAGTTTCCGCTCCACAGTGGAGCAACCGATTTGCTCGTTCCCCGCGGCCGGCATTGAGGCGGCCTCTTCAGGCCCATCGGACTCGCCCACGGTCTGTTCCAAGGTCTGGGACGTCAGCCACAAGAAGACGAAGGCGAGCACGCCCATCCCAGCAATCACATTGAGGACCAATCGCCCCTTGCGGCGCCCCGCCTGCTCAGAATGGGCGCGGCTTTTCTTCACATTTCGTTTACGATCCGTCATAATAACCCCTGGTCTGTCTTTTTTTGGGGCCGGGCCGCTCGCGCCCGCCTAACCTGTTTCCCACAGCGAGACGCAATCGCCATGACCTCTACTGCCAAGTCCCTATTTACTCGAGCCTTGCACGGCCAACGCACCGCCCGTCCTCCCGTTTGGTTCATGCGCCAAGCGGGGCGCACCGACCCCGAGTATAACCGGTTGAAGGCTGAAAGTGGAATGAGGCTCGATTCGCTTTTCCGTCATCCCGAGATGGCGGCGCGCATTTCGCTACTTCCCCGCCGCCTGGGTGTGGACGCCATCATCTTGTTTCAGGATATCCTGACCCCTTTAACCCCTATGGGCGCGCCCTTTCGTTTCGCGCCCGGGCCGGTGCTGGACAAGCCTCCGCGTTCGGCCGGCGAGTTGGCCGCGTTGCACACGTACGACGTGATGGAGGAGCTGCCGTTTATTCCGCGCGCCATTGAATTGCTGCGCGAAGAACTCGAAGGCGCCTTGCCGGTGCTCGGGTTTGCTGGCGCCCCGTTTACGCTGGCGGCGTTTCTTGCGGAGGGCAAGAGTTTCAAGACCGAGGCCCCGGCCCTCCGGGCGCTCATGGACGAGAATCCCCATGCGCTTCACCGGCTGCTGGACAAGCTTACCACGTTGACCATGGACTATCTTGAACTTCAACGGTGGGCTGGCGTGACGGCGGTGCAACTTTTTGAATCGGCTGCATTGCTGCTGAACCGCCGGGAGTATTGGGAATTCGCCTTGCCCTACCAGCGCCGTATTTTAGACGCTTTCAGCGGGCGTGTTCCAACGATTATCTTTGCTCGGGACTGGCCCTACCTCGCCGACTACGCCGAGGCGGGCGCGGATGTGGTGAGCCTACCCAGTTCGATTGACCTTCGGGAAGCCCGCGCCGCCCTGGGTCACGGGTGCGTGGTGCAAGGCAACCTCGACAACCAATTGGTGGCGGAGGGCCCCCCTGCGCGCATCCGGGAAGCGGTGCGAGAATGCGTGGCGGCGGGTGAGCGCCAAGGGCACATCGTGAACTTGAATCACGGGTTGTTACGGGATACCCCGTTTGAACACATCCAAACCGTCGTCGAGGAAGTCCACGCCGCGGAGGCGGAAATGGAGTGAACCGATATTCCAAGAAACAAGCCGCGAATGCGCCTGGCGGGGCTAAAGAGCCATGGATGTGTTAAAATGAGGTAAGCCTTCTGGGCGGAATGGGTTGCAGCGAGGGGAGGCGGCATGGCAGTATACGAGTGGCGTTTAGTCCGGGGCTGCGGGGGGTAAGGGAAACAATTGACACATTACCACTTAGATTGTTACACTAAGTGCTTTTGGAACCGTTAAAAGGGAGGTTTGTATGGCTTCTCACCGCACGCGCGGAGATGTCCCAACTTGCTCGTTTTGTGGCAAGCGCCACGATGAAGTCAATAAACTCATCGCCGGTCCGGACGTCAACATTTGCGACGAATGTGTGAGCCTCTGCGGCGAGATTGTCGCCGAGGATCGCGCCCGCAAAGGCGCGAAGCATGACATGAAGGTTCCCCGGCCGTACGAGATCAAGGAATTCCTTGATGACTATGTCGTTGGCCAAGAGAGAGCCAAACGGATTCTGTCCGTGGGCGTGCATAACCACTACAAGCGCATTTCCGCCGGTGGTGAGATCGAAGGCGTGGAGCTGCAGAAGTCCAACGTGTTGCTTGTCGGCCCGACGGGATGCGGCAAGACGTTGATGGCTCAGTGCTTGGCCAAACTCCTGGATGTGCCTTTCGCCGTTGTCGACGCCACCACGCTGACCGAGGCCGGTTACGTGGGAGATGACGTGGAGAATGTCATCCTGAAACTGCTCCAGGCTTCTGACCATGACGCCAGCCGGGCCGAGATGGGCATCGTGTACATCGACGAGATCGACAAGGTCGCCCGTAAAGGCGACAGCCCTTCCATTACGCGCGATGTGTCGGGCGAGGGCGTGCAGCAGGCCCTGCTGAAGCTACTGGAAGGCACCGTGGCCAGCGTTCCCCCTCAGGGCGGCCGAAAGCATCCTCAACAGGAATGCGTCCAGGTCGACACCAAGGATATTCTGTTCATTTGCGGCGGCGCGTTCAATGGTCTCGAGCGGATTGTTGAGCAACGTACACGGAAGACGGTGATCGGTTTCAATGCCGACGTACAGTCCCGCCATTCCCGGAATATTGGCCAACTCCTTGAGTTGGTGGAGCCGGAAGATCTCATAAAATATGGGATGATTCCCGAGTTCTCCGGCCGCCTTCCCGTGGTGGCCACCTTGCATGAATTGGGCAAGGACGAGTTGGTCCGTATCCTTACCGAGCCCAAGAATGCCCTTCTCCGGCAATTCGAGAAGCTGTTCGCCATTGAGAACGTGAAGCTTTCGTTCCAGGACGAAGCTATTGAAGCCATAGCCGAACTCGCCATTGAGAAAGACACGGGCGCCCGGGGGCTGCGGGCGATCATGGAGCAGTTCATGCTCAATATCATGTACGACATTCCCGCGCGCCACGATGTGCGGGAGTGTATCATTACCGAGGGCGTCATTCGGGATAATGAAGATCCTATTCTGGTCTACGAGCACGAGTACGAACAGGCCCAGGAGTCCAACGAAAACACGAACAAGACGGCCTCCGCTTAAGAGCCAGAAAACTAGCCGAGCCCCTGTTGAGCGTTTCTTCGCCCGCGCCGGAAAGGCAGATGCTTTTCCGGCGCGGTTTTCGCAGATACAATGGATCCCGCCTGCTATCCCCCTTCGCTTTGAATAGCGGGGTTGGATGGACAGGATTTACATGATTAACAAGATAAGTTTCCAGTAACTAGGTGTTCTTCTGTTATTATAATCTATAAGAGCGACTTGCAGAAGTGAAGAAGAGTTCTGCTTTGTCACCACAAATCGGTTACAATACCGAGTATTTCACGCACTATACAGCGGTTCTTAGCAAGATTCATCCTTGACCAAGGGACTTCTGCAAGTCGCTGTATAACGAAAATAGTTTTTACGTATTTTTATATAGGTGGGATTACTGTTGGTGGAATTCAGAAGCGGATATCATTAACTAATATTATTGTTATTGATTTAATTAAAAAAGAATAAAGCGCTTTATAAATCTTGTTAATCTTGTAAATCCTGTCCATGAATATTGGGACGTGTCTTACGGAGACTATCGCGTTGGCAAGAAAGAAAAAGCAACAGCCCCATTCCGAGCTGGAAGCCCTGCCTCTGTTGCCGCTCAAAGACATGGTGATTTTCCCGCGCATGGTGGTTCCCCTCATCGTGGGCCGTCCGCGCAGCATCGAAGCGGTAGAAGAAAGCCTGAGTTCGGAACGCCCCTTGTTTTTGTGCCGGCAGTTGGATGCCGAGACGCCGGATCCCGAGGCTGAGGAACTCAGCGCCTGCGGCGTTACCGCGGGGATTCTGCAAACGCACCGGATGCCCGATGGCGCGGTGAAAGTGGTGGTCGAAGGATTGGGCCGGGCGGCGTTGCATCAGGTTGAGAAGCTTCAGGGGCTTTCGATGGCCTATGTCCACGCCGAGGATACGCCTGCTGTGCCCGCCGACGACAAACAAGTACGGGCTCAAGTCCAGCTCGCCTTGGAAAACCTGATGGAATACGCGCGGGTTACCCAACGCGTCGCGCCGGAAGTTGTGGCTTCGCTTCAGAATCTGGATGATCCCCGCGATATTGCCGACATGCTCCCCGCCCATCTCCCGCTCAACCCGCGTGAACGGCAGGCCTTGTTGGATATCGCGGAGCCCGGCGAGCGCCTTGAGCAGGCGTCTTCTTATCTTATGCGCGAACTCGAGCTACAAGAGATTGAGCAGAAAGTGCGGGATCGGGTTCGCGAACAAATGGAGCGCAGTCAGCGAGAACATTACTTGCATGAACAACTGCGGGCCATTCAACAGGAGCTAGGACAGGGCGACGAGAGCAGCGAGTTTGCCGAGCTGCATAATCTTATTGTGGAAGCCGGCATGCCCTCAGACGTCGAAGCCAAGGCCTTGCGGGAACTTAACCGGTACGAGCGGATGCCTTCGATGAGTCCCGAAAGCACGCTTACGCGGAACTATCTGGAATGGCTTACCGAAGTGCCTTGGAAGAAACGAACCAAGGACAGCATTGATCTCGAACGGGCGCAACGTGTTCTGGACGAAGACCATTACGGTTTGGAAAAGGTGAAAGAGCGTATCCTTGAATTCCTCGCGGTGCGCAAACTCAGCAAGAGCAAACGGGGTCCCATCCTGTGCTTGGTGGGACCGCCAGGCGTGGGCAAAACCTCGCTGGGCCAGTCCGTCGCCCGTACCATGAACCGTCGTTTTGTCCGGGTGTCGTTGGGCGGCGTGCGGGACGAGGCGGAGATTCGGGGCCATCGCCGGACGTATGTGGGCGCCTTGCCGGGCCGGATCATTCAGAGCATGAAACGGGTTGGCGTGAAGAACCCCGTGTTCATGTTGGATGAAATCGACAAGCTGACGTCCGATTTCCGGGGCGATCCCTCTTCGGCGTTGCTTGAAGTGTTGGATCCGGAACAGAACCAGAGCTTTAGCGACCATTATCTTGAGGTCGATTTCGATTTGCACGAAGTCTTCTTCATCACAACGGCCAACGACGAGTTCAATATACCGCCCGCCTTGCATGACCGCCTTGAAGTAGTGCGTCTGCCCGGGTACAGCAGCCACGAAAAGGAGCGCATAGCGCAGTTCTTTCTTGTGCCGCGGCAACTCAAGGAAATGGGCCTTAAAGCGGACCAGCTCCAGATGACGAGCGAGGCGTTGCGGGTGCTCATTAACCGGTATACCCGCGAGGCCGGCGTGCGAGAGCTCGAGCGCCGCATCGCGCAAGTGTGCCGGAAGGTGGCGCAAGAGGTGGTCGGCGAAGCGAAGGCGAAGGGCATTACCCACGCCAAGGCCATGCGCAATAGCGCCGGCATGACGGCGGAGCGCATTGTGAGCCTGCTGGGGCCGGAGGAGTACACCGAGCAACGGACCGATCCCGAGCCGCGCCCCGGCGTCGCGGTGGGCTTGGCCTGGACGGCCGCGGGCGGCGATATCCTCCATCTCGAGACGGGGGTGATGGAAGGCAAGGGAAAATTGACGGTCACGGGCCATCTGGGCGATGTCATGAAGGAATCCGCCGAGGCCGCCTACAGCTATCTCCGCACCCGGCGCGAAACGCTGGGACTGCCCCCGAACTTCCACGCCGAAACCGACTTGCACGTGCATGTGCCCGAGGGCGCCATCCCCAAGGACGGTCCCAGCGCGGGCGTTGCCCTGGCGGTCTCCATGCTGTCGGCCCTGCGCCGCCGGCCGGTTCGCAAGGGCTTGGCCATGACCGGGGAGATCACGTTGCGGGGACGAGTCTTGCCGGTGGGGGGGATCAAGGAAAAGGTGTTGGCGGCCCATCGCGCGGGCATTAGAACGGTCATGTTGCCCCAAGAAAACGAGAAGGATCTCCAGGAGATTCCGGCCGAGGTCAAGGAAGAACTCGAATTTCTTCTGGCCGATGACATGGACAAGGTGCTGGCTGAAGCCTTTCCGGAATCCGGCGAGGCGAAAGCGCCATGAAAATCCGATCGTGCGGGTTTGTGAAAAGTGTATTGAACTTGAGCGACTGTCCTCCGGAAGGGCGGCCGGAGTTCGCTTTCGCCGGGCGCTCCAACGTGGGAAAATCCTCGTTGTTGAATACGCTTCTGAACAGGCGGGGGCTCGCCAAGACCAGCAAGACGCCCGGAAAGACGCGGACCCTCAATTTCTTCGATGTGAACGGAGAACTGTATCTCGTCGATTTGCCCGGTTACGGCTATGCCAAGGCCCCCAAGGCGCTCCAAGCCAACTGGGGCAAGGCGATCACCACCTATCTACGTGAACGAAAGTCCCTGAGGCTCGTGGTTCATCTCTTGGATGCCCGCCATGAGCCTACCCAGCGCGATCACGAGCTGCTCGACATGCTCGACGCGTTCGCCCGGCCCGTTGTGCTAGTGGCCACGAAAGTGGACAAACTTAAACAGAAAGACCGGGCCACCCTGGAGAACCGCTTGCGCAAGAATCTTGCGTTGGATGACTCCGCCCTCATCATTCCCTTTTCTTGTATGAGCGGCGAGGGCAAGAGACCGCTCTGGGAAGTGCTCGAAAGCATGACGGCGGAGTCGCCGCCGCCGTAAGACTCATTCGAACTACGGTGATGCAGTCCCGCCTCATACAGCTCGCCCTGGAGCCCGTTAGCCGCGGACTCCAGGGCGAGTTTAGGATGTGCGAGCGTTCTATTGCTCGGGGATGGTCAGACTTAGCACGGTAGTTTGCCCGCCGCGGAAGATACGAACCAGCGTGGACGAGCCCGGCTGGGCGTGCTGACTCATCAGCTGCTCGTAATCGCTGGTGTCGTTGACCGGTTGCCGGGCGATTTCCAGGATGATATCGCCTCTCCGGATGCCTGCCTCATAAGCGGGGCTGTCGGGATCGACGCTGCTTACGGCCACGCCCCCCTCCAGCTCAAAGTCTGGCGCAAGGCGTTGGGCAAGCTCCGGCGGGATGTCTTCCACCTGAAGCCCCACGGGGTCCTGTTGGGGAGCCGTCTCGGCCACTTCATCGGGTCTGTCATAGACTGCAAGCTCCACGTCGACGTCGATGCGTTCCTCTTCGCGCCAGATGCCGAGGGTCACTGTTTCATCGGGCGGCAGCGCCGAGATGGTGCGAACCAGGTCGCTCGCGCCTTGAATTGGTTCCCCATTCACACTGAGGATGACGTCGTAGGTTTGAAGACCCGCGCGAGCCGCTGGCGTGTCTTCGCGCACGCGTTCCACAAAGGCGCCACGTTCCTCGGGCAAGCCCAAACCGGACGCCAGGTCGGCGGCATCGGTGATCTCGACCCCCAGATAGCCGCGTGTGACGAATCCTTCTTCGATCAGTTCAGGGATCACGTCACTGGCCATATTAATGGGAATGGCGAAGCCGATGTTCTCCGCGCCGAAGACAATGGCGGTGTTGATGCCGATAACCTCGCCGTGGATATTCACGAGGGGGCCTCCGCTATTGCCCAGGTTGATGGCCGCGTCGGTCTGGATGAAGTTTTGAAACCGGAGGTCGGGGTCGGGCAGCATCAGTTCCTCGCGGCCCAAGGCGCTTATGTGGCCGAAGGAGAGCGAACCTTCCAGGCCTTGCGGGCTTCCTACAGCCAGGGCGAACTGCCCCACCTCAAGGGTTTCGGAGTCGCCAAGCGTGACGGGCGACAGTTCCTCCTCCGGCGCGTCGATCTTGATCACGGCCACATCCGTGTCCGGGTCGCCGCCCACCACCGTGGCGTCATACTCGTTTCCGTTGTACAAGCGCACGGTAATGCTTTCGGCGTTGCGGACCACATGGTTATTGGTGATGATATGGCCTTCTTCATCGTAGATGAAGCCGGAGCCCGTGGCGGGCACGCGGGGGCGTTGGGGGCCCTGTTGTGGACCAGGCCCCTGTGGATCGGGCCCCATCTCATCCCGGGGAACACCAAAAAAACGGAACAGGTCTTCGAACATGTCCATATCCGGTGTATCCGGCATGCCGCCGCTAGGCCCTTCAAGCTCGCGGTCCGCCTCAATGTTCACTACGCCGGGCCGCACTTCTTCGCCCAACTGGACAAAGGTGCTCTCGAGTTCCTGAAGGAGTTCGGATTCCAACGCGTGGGCTGGAGTGATGCCAGGGACCAACAGGGCCGCCGCGCAAAACACTCCGATACCAATCGACCACTTTCTCATAGTGTTGCTCCTTTCGTTTCCACCGCCAATGGACGGTGCATGGCTTGGTGGAGCCGCGTCCGTACGCGCTCCATTTCCTCACTTGGTGTTACCTTGCGTTCTTCGTAAGACACATAGAACGCATCTAGCACCCGGCGCGTCTCCATTACGATCCGCGCCGTGGCGATATCGCATCCCAACCCTGGCAAGGCTTGGGCTACGTGATACCTTAGCCCCGTTCGATCCCCGCTTTCGCTACCGCTCACTGTGTGGGATCGCGACCTGTTGTTATCAAATTGGATGCAGGTTCGCATGGGGACCCTGAGTTGCAGGAGGGCGGACAACCGCCGCCTCACCTGTTCGGCGTAGGGCTTCACTTCCGCGCCGTGAACAAACCCCGCCCGCTGGATTCCTATGTGATGCCGCATCCGCACGTCAACCTCTTGCTGTTTTCTATTGGCTTTCCAGTAACTCCACCATGGCCTCACCCATGCCTTTACCGATAAGATAGAAGGTTTCCCAGTTGCGGAGCCAGTGGAAGCCTTGTGCGGAAGGCGATTCCTCTTCGCTTCTCTGAAAATCGCGGGTCTCTACGCCGGCGACATTGCCTTCGAATTCAGGATATTTTTCGGGGTCGGCAAGCGCTAACTGGGCGTCCATCAGTTTCTCGACCCTCTCCTTGTAGGGGGCGTTGTCGGGAATCGTCCAGCCGCCCATCCCTGTATTCGCAATGACGAAGGGAAGCTCCGGGATGCCGAGATCCGCGCGGATATCCTTGATAAAGTTCTCCATGTTCTTTTCGTACGCATCAACCGCGGCGGGATCGATGCGGTCGTTCCAGCCCTGGTGCCAGCCGAAACCGGCGATCTCGTATCCCTCACCGTCGTAGTCTGGATAGTACCTCTTCAAGTCGCTGGTAATCTCTTTGACCTGCCTCAGAATCTCCGCGTAGTGGAATCCCTTATCACCGTCTTCTTCGGGCTCGGGATACGCTTCGGAGCTTGGGGACAGGAAGTCATGATAAAGCGATCTACCGCCCCACGCCGCCTTGATGATGAGCACGGGGTCTTCATAATAGTCTCCTACAGTGAACCCGAAGCCATATTCGGGACCGATGTGGTCTTCGGAGGCTCCGTAACCGGTCGTTAGCCAGCCCCTTTGTTCCATGTTGTTCACGATCCAGACATCGTCGCGGACAACCGGTTCGTCATTCTGGTCCACCAGATGGCCATATGCGCCGGGTTTCTCTTCGAGATACCATTCCATCGTTCCAGGACCATTCTTGAGCTGGCCGAAACCAACCATGTTCGACTGCCCCGATAGGATGAATATCTTCAATGCGCCATCGGCTGAACGGCTCTGTCCCTCTTCCACGGCAGAATTGGCAGTCATGCATACCATCAGCACCGACGCCGCAACCACCATCATCCTCCGTACTGTATTCATTATTGTAGGCTCCCTTTCATTGTTTCCACCGCCGACGGGCGGTGAATGGCGTGGTGCAGTCGCGTCCGCATGCGCTCCATTTCTTCACTCGATGTTACTTTGCGTCCTTCGCAAGTCACATAGAACGAATCTCGGACCCGCCGCGCATCCGTCACGATCCGCGCCGTGGCTATGTCGCATCCCAACCCCGTTAAGGCGTGGGCTACGTCATACAGTAGGCCGGTTCGATCCCCGCTTTCGATATCGATGACGGTGTGGGTCCGCGAACTGCAATTGTCGAACTCGATTTGGGTGCGTACGGGGACGCGGGGTTGCAGCAGGGCGAACAACCGCCGGCGCGCCTGTTCAACATAGGGTTTCACATCCGCGCCTTCAACCAGCACAGCCCGCAAGACCCGTTCAAGGCCGGCTAACTCGGTCTGGGTTAACCGCCGTCCTCCGGATGGCTCTCCCACCGTGAAGCAGTCAATCACGTATCCGTCGGGCCGGGTGAAAAGGGCGGCGCTGTTGACATCCATGAGCTGTGAAGTGAAACTGCCCGCCAACTTGGCGAAAAGGCCGATTTGATCGCGCGTGCTTATGGTGATCTCGGTCATGACCGTGTCATCTATGGGAGCCGTATGGAGGACGAACCCCGCTTCTTTGGCGCGCGCAATCAGTTCAAGATGGTGCGCCATCTCTTCGCTTGAAAAGGCTGCATAGTACCGCTCTCCCATGTCCCGAATGTGGGCTTCAACCTCGCTGCGAAGATCCTCACGCGCGAGTTTCTGGACCAACTGCGCCTTAGGGGAGTTCCAGAACGCCTCGTCCGGCGATACCGTACGGCCAAGCAAGTGCTTCTCGGCCTTTAAATACAGCTTCATGAGCAGGGCGCCTTTCCAGTCGTTCCAGACATTGGGGCCAACGGCGGACATGTCCGCGTAAGAAAGCAGGAACAAGGAGCGAAGGCGCTGTTCGGTCCGCATGGTTTCTGCAAAGGACCGGACAATGTCCTCGTCGTCGATGTCCCGATACTGGCTGATGAAGGTCATCTGCATGTGATGCTCGACCAGAAAGGCGATCCGTTCCACATCGTCGGCGGAAAGCCCCATACGGTGGGCAATGCGCCGGGCAAGACGGGTGCTCTCTTGGACATGAACGTCTCCCTCGGCCTTGCCCAAATCGTGAAATAGAATGGCCATCACGAGAATATGGGGATCCGACAAATGCTCAAGGGCCGTGCGTAAGCAACGCGAGACGGTGTCATCGCGTTCGTGAAGGGCCGAAAGCGCCTCCAAAGCCCGCAGCGTATGTTCGTCCACGGGATAGGCATGAAAATCCTCGTAGCGAATTATGCCCTCAATCGCCCCAAATTCTGGAATATACCGGCCCAGCAAGCCCGTTTGCGCCATTTGCCGTAGCGTGCTTCCCGCCGTGGTTGGATGATTGCATAGGGCGGTGAAAAGGCGTCTCACGACATCGCTCGAACGGAACGTATCGCCCACAAGCCCGAGGTTGTGCCTGATCCGGCGTTCCGTCTCGTAGCTCAGGGGAACTCCTTGGCTGGCGCTCTTCCAGAACACCTCCATGAGGCGCGCCGGCGCTTGGGCGAACCAATGGGGATCGTGAAGTCCCGCATGGACTTCACCGCCGGCGAGCGTTACCTCATCGTC
>JAWOFY010000289.1:0-3766 GCA_046497285.1 Candidatus Hydrogenedentota bacterium | reverse complement strand
CTGATGGTAGTCATCGGATACGGTGACCTTGTGTTGCGTAGTGCCGCTTTTGTTTACAGTGACATTGAACGTCTTATCGTCGATCTTCTCCACGGAAATCATTGTGTTGTCTCCCTTCACGGTGGTTCTAAGAGGTGTCCAAGGTCATTCAAGCTACAATCCCAGTCATAACGAACCCGCCTGGCTCAACGCAAATTCGTTTCACGGAAGTTTATCTTCGAAACCGACACACACACCGTTCAAAAGATTCGCGGGGCGCCATTAGTCGGGCGTTTCAACCTTGTAAACGCGCAGCATGGTGGGTTCCGGCCAAGGCTCCGGGACGGGGTGATCCCGGTTTCGCCCGGCGTGTTCCCACCGGGCGATGTACTGCACGCCGTCCTCTTCGGGTTCGCCCTGGTCATGGATCAAGGTGACTTCCATGGGGCCGCCATCCCGCAACAGTTCTTCATTCGGTTCGACCATGAAGTCCAGCTCCGGTTCGGTCATGGCCTGTTTCCATTCCGGCGGGGGCTCGGGTTCCGTACGCTCGATGGGCTCCAGGGTGTCCTCGTCGAGAATGATCAACTCTCGTCCGCCGGATTTGCTCCAGGGCTCATGCGCCAAGGTTCCATCCGCTCGCGCGGTGACCGAGCCTACCCCCACCACCCGGGGCAAGGCGCCCGCGCCGCTGTAGTCCCATGTGAAGTCCCAATCGGTGGCCTGCACGCGATTCCATTCGCCGTCCTCAAAGCGGGCATTGTAGACTTGGCTGCGGCCTTCTTCGTCAAACTTGTGATAGGAAACAATCGGCTGTAACTCAGAATCCCAACTCAAGCCGAAGGTCATGTTGCTGATGCCATCCCCCGGCCCCGCGGGATCCACGATGACCCCTTCCGTCTCGGTCGTGATCGGCAGCTCGATGGGATCGCCGGCGATGGTTTCCCAGTTGCGCATATCGGCGCTTCGGGCGTAGGACAGGGAATGGTTGGTGGCGTTATCGGGCGTGTTGCGCCAGACCCACGTCGCGTGCCAATCCCCGTCCGGCCCCAGCTGGGGACCGCCATACGCGTTCATTTCGCCGCGCCCGTCAAACAGGGGCGTGTCATACAGCCGTTTCCACTCGCGGGCATCCACGTCGTACGTATTGACGATCTGATCGCCGCTGCCGCTTCTTCCGTCGCGGTACATGAAATACAACTCGTCTTCGGGGCCTACGATGAAAGTGGGGTAGCCGGGCGCTTCCTCCTCGGACACCATGTAACGCCGTTCAAACGCGCTGATGTCATGGGGATTCTCGGAACGATAATAGATCTTTTCGGGGGGAGAGGGGGGACCTTCCAACAGTCCCCGCCGGTAGCCGCTGAGATGGATGTAGCCGTCCCGGTCCACGGCGAGGGTCAGCTTCGCGTGGCCACCGGTCGCCCATCCCATTTGCATGGGAAAGGATTGATAGGTCCAGTTCTCCGACCCGAGTTCCCGTTGCGCGATGCTCAAATAGCGATCCTTGTCGTAATACGCGATGTACTGGTAACCCTCTCGCGTAAGGAGATTGGGGCGGCCCAGCTCGTGAACAGACCAAACGGGCGCGACATCGATTTGGTTAAGAACCGCGCCATATTCGGACGCCAGCTTGGATGGATCGGCGCTGGCCGCCCCGCTCATGAATCCCGCCGCCGCTATCGCTACCGCTACAAGAAGCGCCTTGTTACACCCTCGTGCTGCTCGTTGCCGCATGCTCAACCTCCGTATGCTGTTGTGATATCAAGTGCCTTAATGCACCGGCTCGTGGTCAGTCCCGTCCTCCGGCAGATCCAAATCCGGGTCAAGTTCCTCGGCTTCGGCGAGCATGTCGTCCCATGTGACCTTCTCGCCCCGGTAGGCCGCCGTGCGCCCAAGGATACTGGCCAAGGTGCTGTCGGCCGATTCGCGGATGTTGTTGATGGGGGCGCCATTGAGGATGCTGTCGCGGAACAATTCGATGTTGGCGATGGCGCCGTCTTGGTATATCGTGCTGGTCTGTCCGCCTTTCCATGCTTCGGTCCGGCCATCGATATACACCTCACCGCCATAGTTCGACTCCACCGTGCCCTCGCTTCCGTAAATCCGGGTGCAAAGCGCGTTGTAGCCGTTCACGAACTGCCCCGAACTGAAATCCACCCGGACCTCATCGGGATAGGTGTAGATGACAGCGAAGTGGTCCCAGCAATCGCCCACGTCCGTGCGGGCCTTCCGGCCGCCCGTGCCAAACGCTTCAAGTGGTTGCCCATCGAGGAACCAGGTGGCCACGTCGATCATGTGAATGTTTTGCTCAACGATAATGTCGCCGGACAAGGCCTTGTCGAAATACCAGTTGCGAAGACGCGCGGTGGCCGGATGGGGTTCGCCTGGCTCCGTTTTGGTATGCAACCGGCCCGCGTAATAAAAGCATTGGCCACAGACCGGCGCGCCGATATGGCCGTCGCGCAGGCGTTGGGCGGCTTCTTGATAGAGGGGATCGACGCGGGTCTGGAAATCGACCCACGCGCTCAGTTCGCCTTCACGGCGCTTGGCCGCCTCAAGAATGACATCGCAGCCGGGCGCATCCACAGCCATCGGCTTAGCGATAAACACGTGTTTCCCCGCATCAAGCGTCGCAGCGGATTGCGCGGGATGGAAGTAGGGCGGACTCTCGATCGCCACGGCGTCGAGCGAACTATTTACTAACTCGTGATACCCCTCCAGCCCGATATAACCGCGCGCCTCGTCCACGCCAAAGTCGTCGCGGGCTTTTTCCACCCGATCGCGGAAGTAGTCGTGAACCGCCACTACCTTGGCATTGCCGTATTCCTCGAACAGCATGCCGATCCACACCCCCCGCTGGCCGCTGCCCACGATGCCGAGTTCGATCGTGCTGTTGGCCTCCGTGCCTCGAACGGTCTTTGCCGGCACGATGGAAAACGCTGCGGCGGCTGCCGTGCTCTTGAGAAAATCACGCCGTCTCATATCTCCGGTGTTCTTCTGGCTCATTTTGCCCTTCCCTTTCTCTAGCGTTTGGCCATGCCGAAGAGATCGCGCACAAACGCCGCGTTTCGCCGGAAACTGGCGTCGCGATCATCGTTCAGAATAGCCGTTTCGAGTGTCACCCAGCCGCTGTAATTGATATCGCGCATTGCTTGCGCCACGCCGTCGAAATCGACGCGCCCTTCGCCAAGGGCATGGTCGCCGTCCTTGAAATGGATGGAAGGCGCCATGCGGCCGCCTAGGCGCCGGATCTCGGCCGGCACATCGTAGCCCCGAACGGTCGAGTTGCGAACGTCGTAATAGACTTGGACCGCGCGGCTCTCTACGCGGTCCAGTATCGCCCTATTCTGATCCGCGGACAACCAATTCTCGATCCCGAGGATCACGCCCGCGTCCTCCGCCATCGGCGCGGCGTCCCGTAAACGCTCCACCAGCGTGTCCACATCGGTTTCCCGCGGTTCGCCGTCCTCGTCGCGCAAATCGCCGTCGCCAAAGAAGGCCATGAGAATCACCTCAGCCTCGAGGTCCGCCGCGGCTTCAATGGTTTGTTCAAGCCAGGCAGGGCCCCGCGGATCGCGGGCGAAAGGGGCTTGGTTGAGAAAGGCCATGCCTACGCTGGACACGGGGAGCCCGGTTCGCTCCATGGCCTCTTTGTAGCGTTCGCGCAACGCGGGATCCGCCAGCTTGATCTCGTCGCGCACCTCATCTGTCGCTGAGACCTCGAGTCCGTCAAGCCCGAGCTCCTTGGCCAAGTCAAGGCCTTCGGGGTTAGCGCTCATTTGTA
>JAWOFY010000282.1:0-16232 GCA_046497285.1 Candidatus Hydrogenedentota bacterium | reverse complement strand
AAAATGTCTTGTTCGATGTGGCTGCCCTTGTAGACCTTAAGGATTAATGAAAGGTCTAGGTAGATCCTATAGGAGGTCCGGGCAAGAATCAATGCTTCCAGAATCCGGATGCCGCCCATGTGGGCAATAATGAGCTTCGCCTTGGGTACGGCCTCGCTCAATGTTTCGATAAGCTCCAACGTGTCGTCGCGCAACGCCCCTTTGCCATGAGGGAACGAATCCACGAGAACTGGAAGATCATAAGCCGCGGCGCGTTCGGTCAACCCCTTGAGCACGGGCCAATGCGCTTTGGTGATCCCTTGGCGGCGGGGATGGAGCTTGAGGCCCACAATGGGATGTTCCGCGGCCAACTGCTCGAAGTGCTCCCAGCACGCCTCGCCTCTGCTGGGATCCACCGAGCCATAGCAGCGGATACGGCCCGGACGGCGTTGGGCCGCCTCAAATACGAAGTCATTGGGGATGATTGGCTCAATGGGCAAGAGCACCGCCAAATCCAGCGGGGATCGGTCAAGCTCGGCCAGAAACGCCTCCAGTGAGGCGTCCTGCTTCGGACCAAGCCCGCCGCGGCCCGGATGGACGTGGGTATGGGTATCAATGATCATGACGGTAGGCTTCTTCCGCGTCCCCTTCAACGGACGAATGAAGCGGCCCTCCCGGCGCCGGCGATGGAGCATGCCGCGCCATGGACGGGGACTCAGGGAAATGTGTTTTCCCGCGGTTGGCCTCAATCCCGATGGTCTCCCACACGACATAGGGGGGCCGTTCCCGGACTTCGCTATAGATGCGCCCGATGTAGGTTCCCGTGATGGCCACCCCGGCAAGGCACGCCGTCCCCACCGCCATGAGCCACGCGGCGCTCAACGGCGTGGCGGCGAGCCCCCACTGTCCCGTGGCGCACAAGACAACGCCGCGGGTTCCTACCGCTAAGGTGGCGATGCCCGAGGCCGTCGCCATCCAGCCCGTCAGCGCCAACGGGCGGGTCGAGAAGTTGGTGGCGATAGTGATGACCAGGCGGACAAGCTGACAGAAGGTATACTTCGACTCCCCGTGAAGCCGCTCGCGCCGTTCGACGGGGACGACGGCATAGCGCCCGTAGGACAGCCATGCGAACAACCCGCTTAAGTAGCGGGAGCGGTCGTTGTACCGGTTGATTTGCTGAACGAAGCGGCCGTTAAGCCCAAGGAATCCGCTCGCGCTGTCGGGGATGTTGAAGCCCGTCACCGAGCAAATGAAGCGATTGGCGAGTACGGTGCCCATGCGCCGATACCACCGGCCAACCCGCCGCTCGCGCTTGCCATAGACCACGTCGTATCCCGCCTGGAGTTTCGCCACGAATTCTGGGATGTGTTGCGGGGGCGTTTGCAAGTCGGCGTCCATCAACACAATCGCCTCCCCGCGGGCCTGGTGGAAACCGGCCGTAACGGCCATCTGCTGGCTGAAGTTCCGGGCCAGCCGGACCACCCGCACGCGTCCATCGCGCTCGTGCAGGTCCCGCAGGATCGCCGCGCTTCCGTCCGAGCTGCCGTCATCGACAAACACCACCTCGAACGGTTCGCCCAAGCGCTCGAGAACGGACAGCAGCTCCTCCCACAAGGCCTCAAGGTTGTCCTTCTCATTGTATACAGGTATTACAATCGAGACCATGGGTTTTTCTTGATTCAACGTGCGGGCCATAGCGGAAGTATACCAATACAGGAAATCCACGCCAAGCGCGTGCGAGCCGAATAAGAAGCCACAGTATCCTGTCGCCGCCTTTACTGTTCAGTTCTGCAACGATGGGGGGAGATGCACAGGGGCGTTTCATGGTATGATCGCGGTAGTTAGGAGGCATGCCGTGAGTAATCCCTTGTATCGTGAAATCCTTCAGGATATCCGCGCTTTGGTGGAGGCAGAGGCTCATCCCCGCCGGCGCACGATTCGTCTGTCGCCCGAGGTGGCGGCCAAGCTGGAGGCCTTGCCCTCTTCGCAGCCTGCCGCATCCGCTGCGGATAGCCTTTCCGGGACGGCGGAACCCGAGCCCCAGCCCGAGGCCTCGGCCTCCCCCGCGACCGGCGGCGATGAAACCCCGGGGCCGGATCCCGAAACGCGCCGGGCGGCGCTTGATGCGCTCGAAAAGACGGTCAGCATGTGCACCAAGTGTGAACTGCACGAGACCCGAACCCAAACCGTCTTCGCCGATGGCGATCCCATGGCGCGCATCGTTTTCGTGGGCGAAGCGCCTGGGGGGGAGGAAGACCGGCAAGGCGTTCCCTTCGTGGGCCGGGCTGGGCAGTTGCTTACGGATATCATCACCAAGGGCATGGGACTCCGGCGGGAAGAGGTGTATATCTGCAATGTGATCAAGTGCCGGCCACCCAACAACCGCGACCCCAAACCGGCCGAGATCGAGCAGTGCGAGCCGTATCTTGTGGAACAGCTAAGGCTTGTGCAGCCCGAGGTCATCTGCGCCTTGGGAGCGCACGCCGCCCGCACCTTGCTTCGCACCAACGTAGCTGTGGGAAAACTGAGGGGGCAATGGCATGAATACTGCGGCATTCCGCTCCGGGTTACGTACCATCCCTCCTATTTGTTGCGGAATCCCGCGGACAAGCGCAAAACATGGGAGGATATTCAAGTGATCATGGAGCATCTCGGCCTCCCGGTACCCCGCGGAAAAGGTTCCTAACGACGGGCGCGGCTAGCGCGCCGGCCTCAACGGCAGGGCTAAACGGACCAGTTAATGAGCGGCTCTAACAGCAGTCATAGCGTCCCCATCGGGTGGCGGCATTCCATTGTGTTCCGCGTGATTTTGATGTGCGCGGTGCTGGTTTGCTGTCTGCTGGGGGCCGTTTATGTGCTGACGCATCACTACTACGGCGAAGTGGTGCGGGAAATGGAGGCCCAAGCACACGCCATCGCCGATGATGTGGTGGTCAATCTCGAGGAGAACCCGGACCTCGACTTCGGCGAACTCGAATATGAGGTGCGCCGCCGCCACGAAGGCGTGGAATCGTTTGATTTGGATCTCAATCCTCCCGCCACGGAGATGGGGCCGACCCGCGTGTCTATCGAAGTGGACGAGAACGGTGAACTCACCCAAGTGGCGCGACACACGTTTGTATGGAACGATCAGCCGGTCCTGCTTACCACGCGGGCGCCATTGGCGACGCGGACGCATGTGATCAACGCCTTCAAGAACATGTATCTGCTGGGCATCACCGGCTTGTTCCTAGGCACGCTCATCCTGATGGTCTACTTCATCTTTCGCATCCTCCGTCCGCTTCGGCAACTCACGGACAGTTGCGCCAAGATCAGCGAAGGCCGGCTCGAGGACGTGAAGATCAACGACCGGGCGAGCGAAATCCGGGCGCTCGAGAGCACCTTCAACGAGATGGTGACCTCTTTGCGGGAAAAAGAACTCATGGAGAGCAACTTGCGCCAAGCGCAACGCCTGTCCGCCTTGGGCAATCTTGCGGCGGGCATCGCCCATGATGTGCGTAATCCCCTGAACGCCATCAAGCTCATCACGAGCCATGGGTTGGACGAGACCGAACGGCACTCGCCCGGGGCCGGCGCATCCAAACAACTCCACAGTATACGCCGCGAAGTGGAGCGGCTGGAGGGCATCGTTTCCGGTTTTTTGTCGCTGGCGCGCGAAAACGAACTGGATCCCCGCCCCAACCAAGTGGATGGGCTTCTCGATGAATGCGTCCATCTCGTGAAGAAGGATGCGGAAGCCCGGGGCGTTCGTCTAACCACTGAGCTGCGGGCGGGGGACACCACGCTGATGCTTGATCCCAAACAATGGACGCGCGCCGTCCTGAATTTGCTTATCAACGCCCTTGAGGCCAGCCCGGAAGGAGGCCGCGTACGCTTGTTCTCGCGCGTGAGCGATCAGGAATGCGAGATCGAGATCCGTGACGATGGCCCAGGCCTCAGCGGCGAAATCGCCGAACGGCTCTTCGAGCCCTATTACACCACGAAGAGCACGGGGACAGGCCTCGGACTAGCCGTGACCCGCGGCATTGTGGAGGAACACGGCGGGAGTATCCACATTTCGGGCGAGGAAGGGCAGGGGTGCCAAGTCTTGATAACCATCCCGCTAAATGAGAGCACGGTGGCCGCATGAACGCAAAGATATTGATCGCCGAGGACGACGCGACCCAGCGCGAAATCATCGAGGACATCCTGTCGCAGGACGGCCATGAAGTGGATGCCGTGGAATCCGCCCCCGCGGCGCTGGAAGCCGTCGAGGCGGACTTTTACCATATCTTGCTGACCGACTTGCGCATGCCCGGCATGGACGGCCTTGAATTGCTGCGCCGCGTTAAAGGGGTGCAGCCCGATGTAGAGGTCATTGTCATGACCGCCTACGCCAGCGTCTCCACGGCGGTCACGGCCATGAAGGAAGGCGCCACGGATTACCTCGCGAAGCCCTTCGACAAGGAGCAACTCCTCGTCGTCGTGAACAAGACGCTGGATCGCATGGAGCTTCGTCAAGAGAATCGCCAACTGCGCGAACTCGTAACGCAGGCCTCCTCGCTTGGTAATATCATTGGCGAGAGTGAGAGCATGCAAGCCGTATTCCGCATAGCCCAGCGGGCCGTGCCCATAGACAGCACCGTTCTCATCACGGGGGAATCGGGCACGGGCAAGGAGCTGGTGGCGCGTTACATCCACTTCGCGGGACCTCGCAAGGAGGAGCCCTTCATCGTTGTGAACTGCGCCGCCATCCCCGACACGCTGGTCGAAAGCGAACTTTTTGGTCACGAAAAGGGCGCCTTCACTGGGGCCGAGGCAAGCCGTCAAGGCAAGTTTGAAGTGGCGAACAGCGGAACCATCTTCTTGGACGAGATTGGCGACATGCGAATGGAAAGCCAGGCCAAGCTCCTGCGTGTCGTGCAGGATGGCGTTGTGGAGCGAATCGGCGCCACGCAGTCCCGCCAAGTGGATGTCCGCGTCATCGCCGCCACCAACCAGAATCTACGCGAAAAGGTGGCCGAAGGCGTCTTCCGCGAAGACCTTTACTTCCGGCTTGAAGTCCTGCCCATTCGGATGCCCCCCTTGCGCGAAAGGGCGCGGGACCTGCCCCTGCTCATCGCGCATTTCAGGGAGAAGCTCAGCCAGCGTTTGGGCCGGCCCGCGCCGGGTTTCTCGCCGGACGCCGTGGCGGCGATGCGCGCCTACGCTTGGCCCGGCAACGTGCGGGAACTCGAGAACACGCTCGAGCAACTTTTCATTCTTAGCGACAGTGAAACCATCACGGCCGACGACCTGCCGGCCAAGCTGCAAGAGCAAGCCCATGGCGCCAGCGGCGGTTTCTCGCTGCCTCCGGATGGCGTGGTGCTGGAAGACCTCGAATACGAATTCATTCGCCAAGCTTTGGACCGTTCGGGGGGCCAGATCAAGGAGGCTGCGGAGCTATTGGGAATCAGTTACAAGACGCTGCAATACCGTCTGAAAAAACACGACATCAGCCGCAAAAGCACGGACATGGACACATGAATCTCCTTGCAAAAACCGGTTAGCGCTTGTTAATTTGGAGAGGCCGGTCGAGGAACGTCCCTCAATACCGGCTTTCTCGCGCCCTGTTTGGCATACGCCCTTTTCCCACCGGCGGATGCCGCTTTATCCTGTCCTCCCGTACGGGAGTGGCTTGCGTTTATTTCAGCGCCTCCGCGCCGCTGGCCAGATGGTGTGCAAAAAAAACAGGAGTACACGGATGATCCAAGCCGAGCACCTCACCATGTGTTATGGTCCCGTAGTGGCCCTGGACGATGTGTCGTTCGACGTGAGGCCGGGAGAGATTGTGGGCCTGCTGGGTCCGAACGGAGCGGGGAAATCCACGGCTCTGAAGATCCTCACGACCTATCTCCACCCCACCAAGGGCACGGCGAAGGTTGGTGGATTCGATGTCATCGAGGAACCCCTCCAAGTGCGCCGGATCATTGGGTATCTACCAGAGATCCTGCCATTGTATATGGACATGGAAGTGCGCGAATACCTCAGTTTCGTCGCCCGCGCGCGCGGTTTGCGGGGGCGTCAGTTTCGCGAACGAATAGACGCCGTGCTTGACGCATGCGCCCTCCGCCCCGTCTACCGCAAAATCATCAGGGAATTGTCCAAGGGCTACAAACAGCGCACGGGCCTGGCTCAGGCGCTTATTCATGATCCCGATATCATTCTTCTTGACGAACCCACGTCCGGCCTCGATCCTCATCAGATTCTAGAGGTGCGCCAACTCATCAAGGAATTGGCCAAGGGCAAGACCGTAATCCTCTCCACCCACATTCTGCAAGAAGTGGAGGCCACCGCCGATCGCATCGTCATCATCAACCGGGGCCAAATCGTGGGCGATGGTTCCCTAGAGGAGCTGCGTCAACGCGCGAAGACCTCCGAACGCGCCCAAGTAACGATCGAGGGGGCGGCCGAAGAGACGAAGGAGGCGTTGGCGAGTCTCGACAGCGTCACAAGGGTGGAACTGGTGGACCGCCACGACGGCTCCCACTCGTTTCTTCTGCACGCCAGGGTTGGCAGCGAACCCTGGCGAGAGGTAGCGGAACTAGCCCATGGCAACAATTGGACACTGCGCGAATTGCGCGAGAAACCCTTGAGTCTGGAAGAGACCTTCCTCGCCTTGACACAACCGGCCGAGCAACCGGCGGCCGTTCACGCGCGGTAACGAAGAAAAGGCAAAGGGTAACCAGTCAATGAAGAACGTTTTAACAATACTTCGGCGTGACCTGGGCGCGTTCTTCAAGTCGCCCATCGGTTACATCTACATGATCGTCTTCCTCGTCATCAGCGTGGGATTGTACATGGCGACGTTCTTTGCCCATCCCGTCGCCAATATGCGAGCCTACTTCTCGAACCTGCCCATGCTCCTCTGCGTGTTCATCCCCGCGGTTACGATGCGGGTTTGGGCCGAGGAACGCAAGGAAAACACATGGGAGATGCTGCTGACGTTTCCCATGCGCGCCACGGAGCTGGTGCTGGGCAAGTTCCTCGCCTGTTTGGCCTTTTTTGTCATCACGTTGTGCGCGACGGTTACCGTTCCCATCATGCTGGCGGTGCTGGGCGAGCCAGATTTCGGCGTTATTGTGAGCGGGTATTTGGGCACGTTGCTGCTGGGGGCCTATTTCCTCGCAATTGGGATTTTCTTTTCTGGATTTTGCAAAGACCAGATTGTCGCCTTCGTGGTGACGCTGTTGGCGTGTTTTCTGATTTTCCTTTTAGGCACAAACTTCGCCGCGGCGTACATTGACGGGCTCGTTTCCGGGCTAGGCAGCTTTCTCGCTCAAGTAGTCGGGGTCATTGACCACTATAATGCGTTCACTCGCGGCGTGGTCGAAGTGGCCGCGATTCTGTATTTCGCAGCCTGGACCGCGCTATTTCTCTTTCTGAACGTGCTATACCTTGAGGGGCGGAACCGGCCCGGCATGCGGACCACGTTCGGAGCGGCTGTCGGGCTGTGCGCGGGCATCGGCTTGCTTTTTAATTGGCTGATCGCGGACCAAAGCTTGGGGCGGTTCGACTGGACTGAGGAAAACATCTACACCGTTTCCGAGGCCTCAGTGGAGATTCTGAGTGAACTGGAGGCGCCGCTTCAGGTGCGGGTGTACATCACGCCCCGCGAGAATATGCCCACCGCCTACGCCAACCTTGAGCGCGACATCACCGACAAATTGGAGGAGCTTCGCGTGGCCAGCGGCGGTATGGTGGAATATTCAACGGTGCCGCTGATGGCGGGGGAGGGTATCGACACCACGCCGCCCGATTTGGAGACCGGCGGAACTGCTGACGCCGTTGGTGACGCCGCAATAGGGGATGAGGAGGAAGCCGATGACGAAACCTCCTTGCGCGAGCGGATGTACGAACGAGGGGTGAGGCCCTTCAGTGTGCAGACCATTGATGAAGATCAGGTTTCGACCCAGATGATCTATTCGAGCATCGGCATTGCCTATCGCGACAGGGAAGAGGAGTTTATCCCTCAGGTCGTGCCGCAAACGTTGCCCGATCTCGAATACCGTATTGTGAGCACGGCCTACAAGATGGCCCAGGACGAAATGCCCGTAATCGCCATGGCGGCTCCCGAAGAGGCTGTCCACATCGATGCGCAAACACGGCAGGTCCTGGAACAGATGGGCCAGCAAGTCCCGGATACAGAGGACCCTTTCCAATCGCTTCAACAAATGCTGGAGTACGAACGTTATGAGGTCGAGCGGGTCGATGTCACGGAAGAAAGTCCCTTGCCGGATCACTTCGACGCCCTCCTCGTGCTCAATCCCCGCGAGTTGAACGAACGCCAGCGTTGGGAGATCAACCGGGTCCTCAACGAGGGTATTCCGGTCATTATGGCCGTACAGAATTACCAATTCCAATACGAACCCACGCAAGGCGGAGTGCAGCTGCACCAACGCGATGAGAACCCCCAAGTCAATGAGTTGCTGGCCCACTACGGAATTCAGGTGGACCGCGATATCCTTATGGATACGAACCACTTCCCGTTGAGCATTCAAGCTCAGGGCCTGATGTCCCAGCTCACGGGGGCGCAGCAAGAGGTAGACGCGCCTTTGCACATTCGCGTTCACTCCTCTTCAATGGATGACGAGTGGTCTATCACAAACCGGTTGTCGAACGTCTTCTACATCTGGGGTTCGGCGCTGGACATCGATTCGGATCAACTGAGCGAGAATGGGCTCGACACTCGCGTGCTCATGACCACGAGCGAACGGGCATGGAAAGTGGCCTCTCCGGCTCAGATAACCTTGGAGCCGCCCGAAACGGGATTAGACCAGTATCCGCTTATGGCTTATGTGTCGGGGGCGTTTCCCGACGTGTATGAGGGGGAGGATCCGCCGCCCTGGCCGGATTCCTCCGAATCGGCGGATGCGCCCACCCAAGATCAGGATCAGGGATCCTCCTCGAATGCCGGGGGAGAGGCGAATCCCAACCCTAACGGTAGGGATGAGAATACGCTAATCCTTATTGGCTGTTCCGAGATGTTCCGGGATCAGTTCTTGGGGGTGGGCAACAACCTGGACCTTATTCTGAACAGTGTGGACGCCGTCACCTTGGGTGAACAGATCGTCCACATCCGGGGCGCGCATCCCATTGACCGGACCATCGAAACGCCGTCCGCCGCTCAACGGGCCTTCTGGCGATTCATCAACTTTGTCGCTGTGAACGCGGTCATCGCGGGCGCGGGCGTGGTTACCGCCTTAATGCGGCGCCGCGCGCGCCATGCCTATACGATGAAGTTCCAGTAGCATGTTGATAGGGCGGTGGACGCGCCTCTATCGCAGGCTAGGATGATGACTAAAAGGCCCAAGGGGGCTCGTGGAGAATAACGTACTATGACGTTCAAGAAACTCATTCCTTTGGTGGTCATACTGGCTATTCTGGTGGCCTTGGCCCTATACCGGTTAGCGCAAGATGAGCCCGTGGATATTCGTGAGGCCGCGCGTATTATCGATCTTGTGCCGGAGGATGTTGATGCGGAGGACCTCACGCGGCTCGAGTTGTACACGGGGGCTCATCCCGAAGAACGGGTCGTGCTGGCCCGCGATACGGCCGACGATGCCTGGAAGCTGGCTTCACGATACAACGCGCCCGCCAATGGAGACGAAATTGCGGCCTTCATTGACACGTTGACGGGCTTGGATGGCCAATATCGCGCTACGGCCCCCGAAGATGCTGACCGCGAACCCTATGGCTTGCAGGTTGAGCAAGCCTTCCATATCGAAGGCTACGCCGGGGATGATGAGCCCGCCTTCCACATCAAGAATGGCCGGGTGGCGAGTCCCCAAACCGTCTTCATGATGCGGGCTGGTGACGAGGCGGTCTATGTCTCCTCGGTGGATTTGCGTAGCGAAGCCGACATAGCTGGCCCTGGGGCGGCGCCCTCTCATCAGACGTGGCTTGATCGCGAGCTGTTGGCGTTGGACTCGGACGAGCTGGAAGAAATCGAATTGACGATGCCCGACAAACGGCTCGTCCTCGCCCGTGAATCGTCGGAAGAGGAGGAGTTGGACGAAGAGGCCGCAAACCATCCCCGTGGCGATCGCATCATACCGGCTGCCAACCAAGACTCGGCCGTGGGCTTTGCTGCTCAGGGTCAGGAAATGCCTGTGGATATTGACGACCTCGAGGTGTTTGCGCCGGAAGAGGAGGGCGAGTCCAGCGGGATGCAGCCCGGCATCGATGGTGCCCCCGGCCAGCTAGCCCCGCCCACGGGGCCGCAACAGCGTATTGAAACCCCTACCGATGAGTGGATGCTTGCCGAGGGAGGACCCGGCGCCCCGATACGGGACGAAGGCATCGACGGCATACTGCGGGCCCTAGGCGGGTTAGAAGCCGAGGACGTGGTGGATCCCGCCGGGGAGTGGGGATTGGAGGATGCCCCCTTCCGGTGCGATATTCGCCTTGCCGAGAATCCAGAAGAATTGACTGTTCTGGCAAGCCGCCCCGAAGGCGGCGGTCCAGGTTACGTGCGCATTGAAGCTACGCATGGCGATCTGGTCTACCGGCTTGAACCCCGGCGTTTCGAACAGCTCTTCCCGGCGGGAGGCGATCTTTTCGAACTGCCGCGCTTGGACTTGGAGTCAGATGAACTTGCACGTATCGAACTGAGCCAGCCCGAAGGGGGCGCCACGCTTCTTAGGAGCGAAGAGGATGAAGAATGGGAGGTTGAGGCCCCGGCGGCCGATCTCAACGTCAACCAAAGCGCCATCGAGACCATGGCCGCGGCCTTGGCGAGTTGGGGGGCGGCTGATTACGCCGATTCCATGGAAGACGTAAGCGTTGGCGAACGCTTGGTGCGTTTTGAGACTCAAGCAGGCGATGTACACGAGATCGCTGTGGGCGATGCGTCGCAAACCATCGACGGCGTTTACGCCCGCCTCGACGACCGGGACCCCGTCCTCGCGATGACCCATTCCGATCTGCGACGCGTGTTTGTCGAGCCGCGCAATCTGTATGAGCGAACCCTTGTGGATCTCGCCACGGGCGACCTGGCCTCGCTGGGCATCGAGCGTGAAGAAGACTCCTACTGGCTTCAACGGCGCGAGGATAGCTGGCTCCTATCGAAAAACGGCGCGTTTCAGGACGCCGACGACGAAGCGGCGAGCCGCTTGGCGCGGAGTCTAGTGAATCTTCAGGCCAATGATATTGTATTTGAGGCTACCGAGCTTCCAAGCGATGTGCTGGCCACGATTCAGTTCGCTACTTTAGACGACGAAGAGTACACGTTGACTATTGGCGAGGAGGAAGACGGTCTCCATCCCGCTTTGTTTACGGGCGTGGACCAGGTTCTGCTGCTTACGGATGTCGATGTGGCGGATCTGCTCATTTCCAGCGCGCGTTTGACCGGGACGGAGGAGGACATCTCCGGCGAAGAAGATGGGGGAGAGGAAGTTTCCGAGCGCACGGATGAGGGGAAAGAAACGGTGGTGCATGAAGACGAAGATATGAAGATACTTAACGTGGAGCCGGAAGAAACCGTCATCACGCCGGGCGAACTCGAAGGATAAAGTAGATGAGCCTACATATCCGTCGCACAACGCTCTTGACTGCGCTTGTCCTCGCCGTTGCCGCGTGTCACATCCAATGCGTCGACGCCGTCGAACTGATGGGCGACACGGAAGAATCGCAGGGAGAGCAAATAGCGGCGGCCCCCTCCAACGCTGATGCGTCCTCCGCTAATCCCTCGCCCCAGGTCTCGGGACCCATGGACCCGATAGACGCTTCGCGCCGCAACGCGCTCGTCGAGGCCATCGAGAATACGGGCCCCGCCGTCGTCACCATTAATGTGATTTCCATTCAGCGCGAACGCGCCATGGATCGGTTTTATTTCGACTTCTTTGATCCTTTTGGCTTTCGGCGTCCCGGCCGTCAACCCCGCCAAAGACGGGTCGAGTCGGTCGGAACGGGTTTCTTTTTTGACGATCAAGGCCACATCTTGACCAACAACCACGTGATTGAAAATGCGCACGAGATCGCCGTCTCCCTTCCGGATGGGCGGACGCTCGACGTGGAAGTCGTGGGACAGGATCCCATTACCGATCTCGCCGTCCTCAAAGTGGAGGACCAAGACGTGCCCAGCGCGCCGTTGGGAGACAGCGACGACCTTTATATTGGGGAATGGGTCATCGCCATCGGAAATCCCTTCGGCATCCTCATGAATGATCCCCAGCCCAGCGTGAGCGTGGGCGTTGTGTCCGCCACTAACCGGCGTGTTGAGCCTCAAGCCGCTCCTCAAAACCGGTTGTATCAAGACATGATTCAGACGGACGCCGCTATTAATCCCGGCAACAGTGGCGGCCCTCTCGTGACAGCCCGGGGGGAGGTCGTAGGCGTCAACACCATGATCTTCAGCGACGGCGGCGGCAGTGTCGGCCTCGGGTTCGCTATCCCCATCAACCGGGCGCGCCGCGTGGTTGATGAAATCTTGGAGTACGGACGGCGGCGCAATCCATGGGCGGGGTTCCACGTTACGGACGTCCGCGGCCTTCAAGAGCGTGTGGCCCAGCGCCTGGACATCGAAACCGACCGGGGCGTCCTTGTGGAGCGAATCCTGGAGGATTCCCCTGCGTACCGGGCGGGCTTGCGTGTGGGTGATGTTATCACGGCTATTGACGGAGATCCTGTGATGAGTTCGGCGGACGTGGACTACGCGATCTGGAGCAAATTCGTGGGAGACACTATCACCCTCGAAGTGGAGCGTCAGGGAGAAACGAGGGAGTTCACCTTCGAAATCGTGGAGCTTACTGAGTAACAGCGAGAATTTCAACTGAATTCGCCTGAGAAGCCGGTAGAAGTGGGGGCGATTCCGGCCGTCTCAACACATGTAATGTCGGCGGCGCGCGCTTTTCGAGTCACACCGTCAAACAATCCAAGGGGGGAAGGAAGCCCGGCCTTTACTCCAAACTCGCGTTGAGGAACGTCCATGCACTCAGAAGACCGGCTCATACACTTTTCCACTGAACTTATCCATGCGCCGAAAAAGCATTCCGTACCAGCGCTGCAGAAGTTGTATTACGAGTTGTCCCAAACCAAACACGCCTACCAGAACACGGACTTCACGCGTTCCGATCGCGTACGGTTTCACACGGCTCGGGGAGAGCATACGAAAAGCATCGCTCTTTTTCTGTCTGACAGGATTCTTCTTGCGGAGGAGTGGACGGATATCCCATTGGCGTCCTTCTTAGAGAAGCTGATCACCGTGGCGTCTCAGGCCATGGATGAGCTTGGCATCCCGGCGGTCGCCGCCCAGACCGTCACCTTGCGCAGCACCTTCGCCTTGTCTCATTACGATAACGCCCGTGATTTCATGATGGAGCAGGTCTGTGGGCAACACGATCGCCTTCAACCGTTCTTCCAGCGGCCCTTGGCGGTTGGAGGCATGAGGCTTGTGTTTCCGGAAACGGCGGACATGCCGGCCACCGTGAACGTGC
Organism: Candidatus Hydrogenedentota bacterium; assembly: GCA_046497285.1. Lineage (GTDB taxonomy): Bacteria > Hydrogenedentota > Hydrogenedentia > Hydrogenedentales > SLHB01 > SKRY01. Next base: position 2,799 of record JAWOFY010000282.1, on the reverse strand, counting down.
TCATGGAATCCTATCGGCACAGCGAAAACGAGGTCTACGCCGAGGTGAAGGCGATATTTCGCAAACAAGCCGTGAAGCCCGAGAACCTGTTTCCCTTGCGGGAACGCGTGCGCGATGCGCGGGCCTTTATGAGCAGCCGGGTATTTCCCTATCTTGACCAGTTCGATCGGCCCGCAGACGAGGATGCGTGAGGTCCCGGAGCGCCGGCCTGGATCGACGCGCCGTGCTCAGGACCTGTCGCCCCTTGATCGCGGGATGGTATGATAGCGTCATAGTTCTTGCCTCTTCGATGGGGTGAATCGTGGAACGCAAGCATTCAAACTACCCAGCCCAGATGTGCAAAACCATTGATAAAATGTTTATATGCTAGCGGAATAAAGGGAAACCGCCTTCACCTTGGTTCCGCAGCGGGAATTTGTCTTCACACAACCCGATGTAAACTGACACAGGGCAGTGTTTTAGTACCACGGCTTTATTAGATGAGGATTAGGGGGGATGAACGTACATACTGTTATTTTTGGTGTCCTAGGGGGACTAGGGCTCTTTCTGTTCGGAATGGGGTTGATGTCCGACGGTCTGAAAGCGGTCGCCGGCAACAAACTGAAGAGCATTCTCGCGAAGCTTACCGAACAACGCATTGTGGCTGTGCTCCTTGGCGCCGTGGTGACCATCCTGGTGACCTCCAGTTCGGCTTCGACGGTTATGACCGTAGGCTTTGTGAACGCCGGCCTTCTTAGCCTTAGCCAAGCGCTTTGTGTCGTCCTCGGCGCCAACGTGGGCACCACCGCCACGGCGTGGCTCGTATCAATCTTTGGTTTTGGCGGATTCCAAATCACGGCCTATGCGTTGCCGGCAATAGGCGTCGGTTTCTTTATGGCAACGTTGAGCAAGACTCAGCGCACAAAGAATATTGGCCGAATCATAACGGGGTTTGGAATGCTCTTCGTCGGCGTGAATTTCATGCAGGAGGCATTCGAGCCGATAAGAGGCAGCGAATCCGCGCAAGCTTTGCTTATCGGTATCGCTGGTTATCCTTTGCTGGCCGTGCTGGCGGGAACCATCCTGACCGTGTTGCTCCAGAGCAGTTCCGCCGCCATCATGGTGATACAGGTATTGGCGTTGCAGGGCGCCTTTGGGACGGATTGGTCCGTGGTGATGAACCTGGTGATTCCATTTATCCTTGGCGATAATATCGGCACGACCATTACCGCCCAGCTCGCCTCCGCGCGCGCGTCCAGAAACGCCAGACGAACGGCGATGGGCCATACCATCTTTAATCTGATCGGGGTGGCGTATATCCTGCCGTTCGTTTGGTCGGGCGCATTTAGTAATCTGGTGGCGTGGATTACCCCGTGGGAGATCACTTCACGTACGGTAATGGCGGAAATGGCCGCTGCTCATACGACCTTCAATGTGCTAAATACTATGGTGTTTATTCCCCTAATTGGAGTACTGGAACTTATCGTGGTCCGATTGCTGCCTGTAAAAGAGGAGGAAGCCGAGGCTAAATCCGTCGCGCTCGAGAAACATCTATTAGATACGCCCACTATTGCGTTCGGACAGGTGACGCTGGAATTGCTGCGCATGGCCAAGATTGCCGAAAAGGCCGTCACGCGGGCTGTGGTTGGGCTTGTGGAGGACGATGGCAAAGAGCTTGACTATGTGAGGCGAAGAGAAGAGCAAACCGACGAATTTCAGTACGAGATTACCGCCTATCTTACGGAGCTTTCACGCAGGCCGCTTTCCGACGATCTTTCCGAGGAGATACCTGTCTTGATGCATACGGTCAACGACCTCGAAAGGGTGGGGGATCATGCGGTGAACATTGCCGAGATCGCTGACCGAAAGATCCAACAAAAGCTGGTCTTTAGCGACGAAGCCCTTGATGAGGCCAAACAGTTGCTGGACTACCTGACCGCCATGTTTGAAAAAACGATAATCGCTCTGGAAAGCAAAGACAGAGACGCCGCGCAAGCCGCCCTGGAAATCGAGGAACAGCTTAACACCATGCAGGTTGAGTTGCGCAAGAATCATTGCCGCAGGATGGGCGAGAACGGCTGTTCCGCCGAAGCCGGTTTGATCTTTATCGACTTGGTGGACAATGTCGAGAAGATCGGCGACCATCTTACGAATATCGCCCAGTCGGTCATCGGCGGCCTGCAGTGGGAATCTCATGAGCCCAGTCCCGCGTTGCTGAAATGAGCGCTGCCCCACAAGCGTCCCCCTGCAAGCGATGGCGCTTCAGGGGGACGTCCGATGGGTTGTTCCGGCGCGTTTCGGGCTCTTATTCTGTGTCTACTGGTGCGGCGGGCGTCTCCAACCATTCCATGTTAAAGCGGTAATGCAGCCTGCTCGAAATCAGATGGATGACCCCGTCTGGCGTTTGGGTGGCCGCGAGGTAGCCGCCATGTTCAGCGTTGGTTGGCGTGGCCTCGAAGTGACCGTGATGAGCGCCACCGTCGTATTCGCCTGCGCCGGGTGTGACGAGCTTGCGAACAGGCCAAGTCGCGCCTTCGTCGTAGGATAGGGCGGCGAAAAGGCCATAACCTCGGAACGCATCGCCTTCCGCGTCGGGAAAGAGCATGCCCTCCCGATCACCGCCACGAGTGTCCGTGAATGACACGAATAGGATGGGTCCTTCCCGTAGGCGGGTGAGCACAAGCCGTTGGCCGCTGGCGATGGGCGGAAACTCGCTGGCCGAATAGGTCCACGTTTCGCCCATGTCATCGGATATGCTCATTGGCATCCGGCCGTCGATGTTGTCGCCGCGCCCCAACCCCATGAGACGGCCATCCTCAA
>JAWOFY010000141.1:0-4845 GCA_046497285.1 Candidatus Hydrogenedentota bacterium | reverse complement strand
ACTCAGTCAGGCTCATAATCCTGTGTGCTTGAGGACAAGCTGCACATCTCATGATCGGCAAGCTGATTCCTTATTGCGTGGTCGGGATCGCGGAAGTCGCGTTCCTACTAACCATCATGCGGTTTCTCTTCCAAGTTCCCATAGCGGGCAGCTTGCTGTTGTTGGCGGCGTTCTCCATGGTGTTTATCTTTACCGTGCTGGGATTCGGGCTGCTGATCTCGACACTTGCCGACAATCAAATCCAAGCCCTCCAGTATTCCTTCGTAATCCTGTTGCCATCCGTGTTGCTGTCCGGCTTCATGTTCCCCTTGGAGAACATGCCCTACGCCGTCTACGTCATCGGACGAATCGTACCCGTGACCTATTTTATCGAGATCCTGCGCGGGATCATCCTGCGGGGGGCGGGCTTGGCCGAGCTATGGACGCAAGGATTGGTGCTGGTGGGGATGGGCCTGGCCCTCCTCCTTGTGAGCACATTCCGCTTTCGCAAAACCTTATAGAGCGACTTGCAGAAGTCCCCTCGTAGCGGAGAGATCTTGCTCAGAATCGCTAGACAGTGCTCGGAATACTCAGTATTGCAATCGGTTTTGGCGAGACATCGGGCCTCTTATTCGCTTTTGCAGGTCGATCTACACACAAGGATTTTGTGTTCGTGCGGCAAGGCGATTTGGGGTACAATGAGGGCTTGCCAGACAAAATCGCGGCTAACCTTTGACAGAACGCGGAAGTCCATGACCGAATATCAACAAGATAGTCCACAAGAAGCGCAAGCGAAAACGGCGGGGATAGCCGCGCAGGGGCGGGTGGTCATCCGCCTTTCCATGATTACCCTGCTTACGTTGATAGGGCTGATGGCGCGCTTCATCACCCTGCCCGCAACCATGGCGATCCCCCGCTGGGAAGCGCCCGTTCGGGCCTTTATCATGCAGCCCTGGGCCAAGGGAATAGTATGGCTGGCGGGGGTACGGATTCAACACGCCGGCGAGCCGCCCCGCCGGCCCTTTTATTTGGTGTCGAACCATGAAACGTTCTTGGACATTCTCATTCTGGCGGGATATACAGGAGCGGTGTTCGTCGCAAAGTCGGAAGTTCAGGACTGGCCCGTGGTGGGATTCCTCAGCCGTTTGTTCAACGCAATCTTCATCCGCCGCGCGGATAGACGTGATACCCGGCGCGTCAACGAAGCGATTCGCGCGGCGTTGGCCGAGGGCCATGGCGTCGCCATATTCGCCGAGGGCGGCATCGGTCCGGGGGATCACATCGAACGGTTCAAGCCTTCGCTTCTGGAACCGGCCGCGCAGGCAGGCTATCCCGTCCATTGGGCCGTGCTCAACTACGACACGCCCGAGGGCTGCCCGCCCCCTTCCGAAGTGGTGTATTGGCGCAAGGGCCTGCCTTTCGCCCAGATGATGCTACGCATACTCCGCATGCCGCGCGTCCATGCCGAACTCATCTTCGGCGATCAGCCCAGCCGGGCGGACAACCGCAAGCAACTCGCCCGGGAGTTGCACCGTGAGGTAAGCAGCCGCTTCAAACCCCTGCTGTAAAAGGCGGCAGGTCTTCCACGTGAATGCACGCCGCGCGATGACTGCCGCAGTGTTCCTCAAGCGGCGGGACCTCTCCGGCGCAAGCCGCCGTGGCGTGAGGACACCGCGGATGAAAGGCGCAGCCCGCTGGCGGATTCATGGGAGACGGCGGCTCCCCCCGAAGCAGGATGCGTCTCCGCGTTTGCTCCTTTTCAGGGTCGGGCGCGGGGATGGCGCTGAGGAGCGCGCGCGTATAGGGATGCAGCGGGTTCGTGAAGATCTGCTCCCCCTCCCCCAGCTCCACAATGTGGCCAAGGTACATCACCGCGATGCGATCGGCCAGATAGCGGACCACGCCAAGGTCGTGGGCGATGAAGATAAGCGTGAGGTTGCGCTCCCGGCACAGACGCGTGAGCAGGTTGAGGATTTGCGCTTGCACGCTGACGTCCAGCGCGGATACGGGCTCGTCGGCGATGAGCAACTCCGGGTCAAGACCGATGGCGCGGGCGATGGCGAGCCGTTGGCGCTGGCCTCCGCTGAATTCGTGAGGGTATTTGTAGAGATGGTTGGGCGAAAGGCCCACCTGCTCCATGAGCGCCTCCACCCGCTGGCGCACTTCGCTCCGCCGCGCCAAACCGTGCGCCAGCATGGGCTCGGCGATGGCGTCAAGCACGGTCATGCGGGGATTCAGCGATGAATAGGGGTCCTGAAAAATCATCTGCAAGCGGGGCCGCAAGCGCCGAAGTTGTTCGCGGCTCAGCGCCGTCACATCGCGGCCATCATATAGGATGCGGCCCTCGCTAGGTTTGACAAGCTGAAGGATGGTGCGCGCCAGCGTGGACTTGCCGCACCCCGACTCGCCCACCACACCAAGGATCTCGCCCACCGGGACTTCAAGCGTCACGCCATCGACCGCCTTGACCAAGCCCACCTGCCGGTCAAACAGCAATCCCTTCCGCACGGAGAAGTGGGTCTTCACGTCGCGCAGTTCGAGCAAAGGCCCCGTCATAAGTCACCCTCCTGTACGCGCAGGCATGCCGTTTCATGATCTTGCGCGACAGGCCGCAAGCCCATGGGCTCTGTTCGGCAGCGCTCCACGGCGAACTCGCAGCGCGGCGCGAAGGGGCATGCCGGGAGATCGCCCGCGAGGTCCGGCGGCATGCCGGGAATCGTGTAGAGCGCGCTTCCCTTCGGTTGGGAGGCGGGTAGGGACGCCATCAGCGCGCGCGTGTAGGGATGGCGCGGCTCGTGGAACAGCGACGAAACCGCGGCGGATTCCATGACGCGGCCCGCGTACATCACCACCACCCGCTCGCACGTGTTGGCTATGACCCCGAGATCGTGGGTGATAAGGACCATCGCCATGCCGATTTCCTGTTGCAGCGCCTTGATGAGTTCGAGAATCTGCGCCTGCACGGTCACGTCAAGGGCCGTGGTGGGCTCGTCCGCGATAAGCAACGCCGGCCGGGTGCTCAAGGCCATGGCGATCATCACCCGTTGCCGCATGCCGCCGGAGAACTGGTGGGGATACGCCTCCATGCACCGCTCGCCATCTTGAATGCCCACCGAGGCGAGGCTCTCCAGCGCGCGTTGGCGGGCGGCATGGCGGTCAAGGTCCAAATGCAGCCGGAGGGGCTCCACGAGTTGCCGCCCAATCTTCATGTACGGGTTCAGCGCCGTCATGGGATCCTGAAAAATAATGGAAATGGCCTTGCCCCGGACGCGCCGCCTGTCCTTCTCCCCCATCCCAAGCAAATCCCGGCCCTGAAACACGGCGGACCCCGATGCAATATGTCCCGGCGGACATTGAATTAGTCCAAGAAGAGAATAGACCGACACTGATTTGCCCGAGCCTGATTCGCCCACAATCCCAAGCGTCTCCCCCTCCCCCAGGGTATACCCAATGCCATCCACGGCGCGGACAACGCCCCGGCGCGTGTGGAAATGGGTGGCGAGGTTGGTAACTTCGAGAAGCGGCATCGTCAGTCCTCCGACACGCGGGGATCAAGCGCGTCCCGCAAGCCATCGCCCAGGAAATTGAGCGCGAACAGGGTCACGGACAGGGCGATGCTCGGGAAAATGAGGAGCCAGGGGTACTCCTCCATGGTTTCGACCCCCTCGTTTATGAGCACCCCCCACGAACTCATGGGCGGTTGCACGCCCAGGCCGAGGAAGCTGAGGAAGGCCTCCAGCAGCATGACGCTGGGGATGGTCAGCGTGGTGTACACAATGATGGGTCCCAGCGCGTTCGGGATGAGATGGCGCAGGATGATGCGCCTTCGCCGCAGGCCCAACACGTAACACGCTTCGATAAACTCCTTCCGCCGCAGCGACATCACCTGGCCCCGGACAATGCGCGCCATGGTCAGCCATTCCACCGCGCCGATAGCCAGAAAGAGCAGGATGATGTTGCGGCCGACGAAGACCATGAGGATGATGACGAAGATAGTGAAGGGCAAGGCGTAGAGGATATCCACGAGGCGCATCATGGCGGAGTCCACGCGCCCCCCCACGAAACCCGCCACGGTGCCGTAGAGCACTCCCACCACCAGGCTAACCGCCGTCGCCGCCAGCCCCACCATGAGCGAAATCCGGCCACCGTAAAGCACCCGCGTGAACAGGTCCCGGCCGAGTTGATCCGTACCGAACCAATGGGCGCCGCTTGGAGGAGACGCGCCCATGAGAATGTCCTGATCGTCATAGCCGTAGGGCGCAATCCACGGCGTCGCGAGCGCCACGAGACCGAGCACGCACAGAATGCCGAGCCCGGTCACCGCCGCCCGGTTCCGCGCCAGGCGGCGCCAGGCGTCTCGCCAGAGCGAACTCTGGGGGGCCACATCCGGAACGCCGGTCTCACCGTCCTTCATTTGTGTCACGAGTATATCTATCCTGAGCCTGTTGAAAGCGGAATCGCTAAAGCTTGAGGAAGCGCACCCAAACGCGGCGATGCGCCTGGGGGAAGCGCGCGTGATTGTACCGATATCACCCCTCCCAATGCCAGTAGAGAGCGTTTTCCGAATCGCCGGGTAGGTTGGTTTGGCGGATGTTTACATCCCCCGGCCCTGCGGCCCCCCCTTCAGAAGGGGAAATTGGCCTACTCACCTCTTGGGTGTAAACGGTTCACCCGAAGTGACTGCTGCGGGGAGCAAGATTCCGCCTTCGAAGGGGGATCAAGGGGGGCGGCTAAAGTGTTTTAATCAATAAAGGCGGAATACTCATTGTATTAAAGGAAATGGCCTCGTTTGCCGATGAAACGGTATGTAAAGCTCTCATGCCGGGGATAGGTTTTACTTAATAGTATCCGGGTGGATATACTCCC
>JAWOFY010000138.1:0-3613 GCA_046497285.1 Candidatus Hydrogenedentota bacterium | reverse complement strand
GGGACCGCCGCGCACCCGCCTTGGCGGTGTCCAAGGCCGAACGCCCGACCAATCACACCACCGCGGACGATCACCGCGTCTACCGCAGGGAAGCCGAGGTGGCCCGCGCGGCGGCCGAGGGAGACCCCATCCATAACCTGCGCCGAGGCCTGCTCGCCGCCGGGATCGAGGAAGGCGAACTCGAACGGCTTGAGGAGGACGTACGCGAGGAAGCGGCCGAGGCCGCCGCCAGCGCCCGCGACATACCGGATCCCGAGCCCACGTTGACCGCGAAGGCTCCGTTGCCCCCGGCGCTAACCAGCCGCGATGGCGAGTACCGGGGCGACCCCGCGGAGGCGGCGCTGCCGATGGGCGACGCCATTCGGGAAGTGCTGCGGCATCACCTCAAGACCAATCCCAAGGTCAGTTTGTTTGGAGAGGACATCGAGGATCCCAAGGGGGATGTGTTCGGCGTCACGCGCGGCCTTTCCACGGCGTTTCCAGGCCGGGTGCTCAACTCGCCCTTGAGCGAATCCACCATCGTGGGTGCGTCCGTGGGACGCGCCTTGGCTGGGGGCCGGCCCGTGGCTTTCCTCCAGTTCGCTGATTTCCTGGCGCTCGCGTACAACCAGATTGTCTCTGAGCTGGGAAGCATGTATTGGCGCACGAACGGCGGATGGAAAGCGCCCGTGATCGTGATGATCCCCTGCGGGGGATACCGCCCGGGCTTGGGACCGTTTCACGCTCAAACCCTGGAATCCATCGCGGCCCACGTCCCCGGCGTGGATGTCGTGATGCCCTCGACAGCGGGCGATGCGGCTGGCCTGTTGAACGCCGCCTTCCTATCCGGGCGGCCCACCCTGTTCTTCTATCCCAAGACCCTTCTCAACGATCGCGGCGGGGCCACGTCGCCCGACATCGCGCGGCAGCTTGTGCCCCCCGGTGCGGCGCGCCACGTTCAGCGCGGGGACCAGTTGACGCTGGTGTCCTACGGCGGGACGATGCTTCAGTGCCGCCAGACGGCCCAAGCGCTTGAGGAAGCTGGGGTTGGGGTGGACCTCATCGACTTACGCAGCCTTTTCCCATGGGACCAGAAAACCGTATGCAACTCCGCTTCCCGAACGGGCCGCTTGCTGGTGGTGCACGAGGATAACGCAACCTGCGGGATGGCGGGCGAGATCATCGCCACGGTCACCGAGACCCTGCGCCAGCCGGTTCAGGTCCGGCGCGTTACGCGGCCCGACACCTACGTCCCCTGCAATTTCACTAACCAGCTCGACGTGTTACCCTCCTTCAAGCGCATCCTCACAGCCGCCGCCGAAATGCTGGACATGGACGTGAGCTGGCTGGCGCCCCCGCGGGAAGAGCGCGGCGTCCTCACCGTCGAGGCGCAAGGCGCGAGTCCGGCGGATGAGTCGGTCACGGTGGCGGCGTGGCATATCCAGCCGGGCGCGTGGGTTGATACGGGCCAGCACATCGCGGATTTGGACGCGGACAAGGCAGTGTTCGACTTCAGCGCCCCAACGGCCGGAACCGTGGAATCGCTGCTCGTCGAGGAAGGCGAAACGGTCCGCGTGGGGAGCCCTTTGCTCCGGCTTCGCTTGCCCAGCGGGACCGAGATGCGCAAGCGTCCCACGCGCGAGGAGCCGGGGACGCCCATCTTGAAGCCCAAGGATTCCATGGCTCCCGCTCCCGTGAGACAGAAGCTGGACACGCCCGAGGGGCGGCAAGCGGCGAGCGGCGCATCGCCATCATCACGGGCCACGGCCTCCATTCGGCTGGCCGCCCTGCAAACGGTTCTCGGGAGCCGGCACGTGCCCAATGAAGAGCTGGCGCCCCGCTTCTCCGAGTACTCGGCGGACGATATTTACCAACGCACCGGCATCCGCTCGCGCCGGTGGGCGGCTGCCGGCGAATCCGCGCTGAGCATGGCGGCGGACGCGGCGCGCGGCGCGCTGGCCAAAGCCTCTCTCACGCTCGAGGACATCGACGCCGTGATCGTCAGTACCACCACCCCGGAAGCGGCGACGCCCTCGACCGCGTGCCGTCTCCTCCACGAATTGAGCGATCGCGCCGCGCCCCGGCGCGTCCCCGCCTACGACATTAGCGCGGCCTGCAGCGGATACCTGTACGCGCTCGCCTCTGGGTTCGACGCCATTCACGGGGGCCACGCCCGGCGGGTGCTCGCCATCACCACCGAGATGCTTTCCGCGTGGCTAACAGAGGACGATTTCGAGACGGCCATCATCTTCGGCGACGCCGCCTCGGCCACCATTCTGACGGCCGCCACCGATAGCGATGGAGACAGAGAAGGCCCCACCCTCACGCGGCCTATCCTTGGCGCCGAAGGCGAACCGGGCGAAGCCCTCTACGTGGGACTGGGGGAGGATGCGCGCATCCGGATGCGCGGCCGCAAGGTGTTCACCCACGCCATCCGCGCCATGGTCGACAGCGTCCAGACCGCCTGTGACACCAACGCCATCCGCCTGGAAGACCTCGCCCTTGTCGTGCCCCACCAGGCCAACGGCCGCATCCTGACCGCCGTCGCCAACCGGCTCCCGGCCGGGGTCGGCGTGCGCCACTGCATCGAGCACACCGGCAACACCTCGTCAAGCAGCATCCCCCTCGCGCTAGCCGAAGGAAATCTTCCCCAGGGTCCCATCGCGCTAACCGCGTTCGGCGGCGGTTTCACCTACGGCGCCGCCATCCTGCGCAATGAGTAACCGCGAAAAGCAACCGAGTAGAGCAACCGCGTAGAGCAACCGCGAATGAACGCGAATTGACGCGAAAGAACAACGGCTGAATATCATACGGAGAGGAACACGTCAATGGAGCGCTACGATCAACAAGGTGACCAGGGGTTGCTTCTAAAAGACGAAGTGTACGGTATCGTAGGCGCGGCGATTGAGGTATCGAAAAACCTTGGGAATGGGTTCTTGGAAGCGGTGTATCAAGAGGCGTTGGCCCTTGAATTAGGTGATCGCGGCATCCCTCATGAAGAACAGAAACCTATCCGGGTTCGATACAAGAACCACCTACTTCGCAAAGAATACTATGCGGATTTCCTCTGCTATGACCAGATTATCATCGAAATCAAAGCCACGAAAGCCATAACCCCAATTGAGGAAGCTCAGCTGCTGAACTACCTACGCGCCACCCAGCTTCCTGCGGGCATTATATTGAATTTCGGTTCTCCAAAGTTCGAGTGGAAACGCTTCGCCAACACACGCAAACAAGCGCCGCGCCAAGACACACAATAAATTCGCGTTCATTGGCGTTCATTCGCGGTTGCTCTTCCGTGCTGTTTTCTTTCGCGTCAATTCGCGTTCATTCGCGGTTACATTTCGCGCTTGCTCTTCGCGGTTACCCTGGGATACGCCCGAGGGGCGCGAGTAAGGCGTAGAGCGCGAGCGCGGTCTTGCCATCCACGAGCGCATCCGGTTGCAACAGCATGGATTCGGCCTCGTCGAGGCTCAGGCGCACCACTTCGATGCGTTCATCGAATTCCGGGCGGCGTTCGGTCTCGGTCAGGCCGGTGGCCAGGAAGACGTAATCCACCTGGTTAGTGAACCCCGGCGAAGGGTAAAACGTGCTCAAGGGCGTGATGCGGCCGGCCCGGCGCCCAATCTCCTCC
>JAWOFY010000136.1:0-6791 GCA_046497285.1 Candidatus Hydrogenedentota bacterium | reverse complement strand
CTCGACGGTCACCTTTTCACGGCCGGTGCGTTGGCTGCTGGCGCTGCATGGCTCCCATGCCTTGCCCGTGGCCTGGGAACTGCGCGGAGCCTCAGACATCGGGCCCGGGCGCCACCTCCGTGGCGGCCCGGTCACGTATGGCCATCGCAGGCTCGCCCCTGGCGCCGTTAAGGTCCCCGATGCGGACTCCTATGCCGATGTCCTGCGCGATCGCCAAGTTATGGTGGACCGTGAAGAGCGGATGGAGGCCTTGCGCGCAGGGATTCGGGAATGCTGCGAAGCGGAAGGACTTCAGGTGACGCCGGCAGACGAGGCGGATTTGTTCGAGGAACTTTGCGATCTCGTGGAATGGCCCGAGCCTTTGGTCTGCGAGATCCCCGAGGACGCCCTTGTCCTACCCGAGGAAATCATCATCACCCCCATGAAGGAGCACCAGCGCTACGCGCCGTTGCGGTATGGCTCCGGCGGCTTGAGCCGTAAGTTCATCGCGGTGGCCAATGGCCGCCACGATGACGAAGGCCGGCGTCTCATACGGGAAGGAAATGAACGGGTCCTCAATGCCCGTCTCCGGGACGCGCGATACTTCTGGGACACGGATACCAAACGTTCCCTCGAAGAGTTCGCCAATCGGCTGGACACGATTCTATTCCATCAGAAGCTGGGCAGCATGGCGGATAAGGTGGAGCGGATGCGCGCCCTTTATGGCCGGGTGAAGGATCAATTGCCCGCCGTGGACGACGCGGCCATCACACGGGTGCTGCGGCTTATGAAGGCCGACCTCGCCACGCAGATGGTGTTCGAGTTCGACTCCCTCGAAGGCGTGGTCGGCATGCTCTACGCCCGGAAAGAGGGTTTGCCCGAGGAGATCGCACGCGCTTTGTTCGAGCATCGGCTGCCCCGCAAGAGCGGAGACGATCTGCCCGAGGGAGCCCTGGGACTTGTGGCGGGCATCGTGGACCGGCTTGACACGCTGGCGGGCTACTTCGCCATCGGCGTGCGCGTAAAAGGCACGAGCGATCCCTTTGGGCTACGGCGGAACGCCCTCGCGCTACTGGCCCTGTTGCGGCGGGCCGAAGTCGACGTGGACTTGGAGACGCTCACGGGCGAGGCCATCGCCAACTACGGGGACACCGCCCAAGATGTGGAGCAAACCCTCCGGGACCTCCTGCAATTCCTTCGAGACCGCATGGCCGTAGCCGCGCGGGAGGAGGGGTATTCGCACGACCTCATCGCGGCCGCCTTGGCCGTGCATTTCCGGCGGCCGCAACGCTTCCGCCGCTGCCTTGAGGCGCTCGGCGCCCTCGGCCACGACACATTGCAAGACCTCGCGGAACAGAGCAAGCGCATGCAGCGCATCATCAAGGAGCCCGCCGAAGTGGTGGACGAAAGCCTGATGGACGATGCGGAGCGGCCCCTGTACGCCCTCGTGCATGAGCGGCGGGAGAAACTCGCCGCACTGGTCGAGGCGGGCGATCTGGCGGAGGCCTTGACGGAGGTGGCGGAGTGGACACCGGCGATTAGCGCCTATTTCGAGGCCGTGCTCGTCAACAGCGAGGACGCCAAACTGCGCGCGAATCGCCACGCCTTACTGCGGGATGTGCTGCACGCGCTGCAACGCGTGGCGGACTTCACGCAAATCGAGAAAGCTTCTTAGGCCGTGGGGTCAAGCCGTTTATCGCCGTAAAGCGTTATGAAGCGCTGATGGCGTCATGGGGCGCAGCCCTAGGTCACAGGCTTGCTCTCGCGCCTCCGGCGAGTCCCTGGTCACTCTCCGGCAAGCGCCTTTCATCTGAGCTGTTCCCATGGTCCATGCATTCTGTGGACAATGCGGCGTTGTGCCTCACGATTGGCTCCGGTTGGAATTCACATGGAACGCTGCAGCTTTGCCTCCATGCGTGGGTGAACATCTAAAGACCCCAAAGGGGTCACAGATGGTAGCCTGGGGTTGAAGCGCGCGCAGCGCGCGATACCCCAGGATCGCAAGCCCAGTCCGACGACCCCGGTAGGGGTCGCAGAACTCTTGTGCATGCAGCTGCTGCGACCCCTAAAGGGGTCCGATGGGTAGGTTCTGTTTCCGGGGGTATCGCCCGCGTGCTATCGCACGCGGCCTCAACCCCCCGCTACCAGCTGTCATCCCTACGGGATGGATTTGATTTGTGACAGCATGTCAGGCTAAGTCAGACGTAACCGGGGTATCCACAAATTAAGGGTTGAGGAGGTACTAGTACACTGTCCGTTTTTATATTGTGGGTAGCCTCCAATGTTTGTGGTGAGGTGGCACGGGCTGCCAGCCCGTGATTTATGGCCTAGAAGGCCATGCCACCTCCTAGCGCGTTCACTTCGGCGGTCAACAAGGTTAGGCTTGACGCTCCCCCATCGGCGGTCCGGAAGCTATTCCACTCCGTACTCCGCGGGAATGAATTCCTTCTCGTATTGCTTCCCATAATGGTCAAGCACTTTGCCGTCCAAGCCGCCGAACTCGTCCAGCCCGCCCTCGATAATATCCAGCCATGGCGCCTCCATCGGACCGAGGCGCAGGCGTCCGGATTCGGTGGCCTCGCGCAACAACGCAACCGCTTCCCGGGCGGCGTTATACGCCCGGGCGCCATAGTCCTCCTGAGCATTGACAATGGCCTGGCCAATCCGGATGGCCGCCATGGGAGAAAGTACCAGGGCCTCGGCGCTGGTGGTGACGTCGGATTCGGTCAGCAGCCCGGCCACGACCTCCGCTTCCCCTTTTTCCCGCGCTGTGTTCAACAACTTGCAGTCGTACCAAAGCTCTTCAAGGCTGGTCTCGGGCGTGTAGCCTCCAAACAACTGCGCATAGGGCACCGATTCGTTGCTCCAGAGATCGGCGCAAGCCATGGCCACGTTGCCGATGTGGCTTGAATGGGCGCACGCCGCGCTCTTGCCCTCCATCGCGATGGGGATACCGGTGATGGCCTTCAGGATGGGGCCTTCGTAGGCGCAGTCCTTGTCCGGCCCCACCGCCCCGGCTTCGAGGGCGCACAGGCTGCGCGCCGCGCCGACCGCCCGGACCACCGCGGCGAAGGTTGAGGAGATCATCCTCTTGCGGGCGAGTTGCATAGCCGTGTTGGCGAATCCGCAAGCGGCGTCTCCGCCCGCAATCTTGCCATGGGCGTGTGCGATCTCCACGATGCGCGGCCACAGGAAGGCCATATCCCGCGAGCCGAGAACGCCCAGGGCGAAAATCACCCCGCCAATGTCGCAACTCAGAATGGCGCCATCGGAGACTTCCTTGCCGCCGGTGGACTCAATGGCGAGAATGTCGGAATAGGGCGCGCAGCGATCGAACGTTTCCAGGACCAGCCCCGTCTCCTTGCTTGTGCGGTTCCGCGGCGGCCTGACCCGGTCCCGGATGTCGGCCACGGTGGTCCGTAGCGCGGCATGCACCCCCTTGGCCTCATACTCCTCGATGACCTCGCGCGTCACTTGGATCACCCGCTCGCCCCACGTGGGGTTGAGGGTTAATTCGAAGACAAGTTCAATCTCAATCACCAAGCGGGGCACGCCAAGATCCTCGGCGCGCTGCAAGACGCCTTGGGCCATGGAGCGGTAAAGGGCGACGGTATTGTCCAAGGCGGTTTCAGCCACTTCAAAGCCATGAGGCAGCATGTAGTTGACCTCGGGCAATACCTCGCCCCCGCCGATGGTGATTTCCGGGGTGACGGCGACCGGCTCCGGACATGAGCCAAACACGAGATCCGCGGGATCGCTCGTGGCTAAGCGGGTAAAGGATTTCATATGCCGCGTGTTCCCTTCTTTTCCTTCTCAGGCGCTTGCGCCCCGGTATTCTGACACGGCCTTGGCGATGGCCCGAATGTGCGCATCGGTGGTCCCGCAGCATCCCCCAAGAATGTTCACCCCGGCCTCCAAAAACGCGGGCACGCTTTCCGCCATGGACTCGGGCGTTTCGGGGAATACATCCTCGCCCTCTTCGGTACGCGTGGGGCTGCCCGCGTTGGGCGAGGCGAGCAAGGGCGTATCAGGCGCCGCCGCCCGCAATTCGCGAACAACACCGACCATTTCCTTGGGGCCCAGGGTGCAATTGCTTCCAATCATATCCGCGCCGGCATCGAGAAGGGCCGGGGCCATTTCCGTTGGGCTCACCCCCATCATGGTGCGGTACTGACCGTCGGGCAACTGGTTGTACGTGAAACTGCATATGATTTCCATGCGGGTGTTCTCCCGAACCGCACGCACGGCGATGGAGGCCTCATCGATGGCGCTCATGGTCTCGACGACCGCGACATCCGCGCCTCCTTCCTCCAAGGCCCGGGCCTGTTCCGAGAACCCGTCGTAGAGCTCCTCCTCGGTTACGTCGCCCGTTAGCAGCATATGCCCGCTAGGCCCGATGGAGCCGAGAATATGAGCGTCTGCCCCCATTACTTCTCGCGCTATCGCCGCGGCGGCGCGGTTGATCTCGGCCACGCGATCCTCCAAGCCCCGCATCCCCAGTTTGAAGCGCGTTCCTCCGAAGGTGTTGGTCGTCAAGAGTTGCGCGCCGGCATCGCGATAGGCTTCGGCGATGGCTCGAATTTCCTCGGGATGATCTATGTTCCACATCTCCGGGCACGCGCCCATTTCAAGCCCGCGGTTTTGCAGGGCCGTTCCCCAAGCCGCATCCGAAATCTGGACGGGCCGCGTCTTGAGTTCTTGCATAAGCGTTGTCATGGGAACTCCTCATATTCCGTATGCCGAATCAATTTGCCCCGGCCGCCGATTAGCACGCATTCGACGGCAGTCAAAGCGTATGTTGGCGCCCCCAAAGGCCGGACGACTCAGCTTCATTCATGTTAAGGTATTTAGATGGATGCGCCTCTCCAGCAGAGCGCCAAGCTTGGAGGTGGCATGGCCTTCCAGGCCATGAATCACGGACTCGAAGCTCGCGCCACTTCCCGGTCAAGACACATCGAACCGAGGCTATCCACAATTTGACGGCTGACAAAGTACTAGCGTGTGATTCGGCCCGTAAGCGCTAGCTGGCTGCGGCCGTCAACCGATTCAGCGCTGATTGCGGATCCTCCCCATAGGCGTCGGCCCCGATCTTTTGGGCAAAGCCTTCGGTCAAGGGGGCCCCGCCGACAATGACGAAGGTATTGGGTTTGTTCTCCTTGATGAGCTTCACTGTTTTTTCCATGCTCGCCATGGTGGTGGTGAGAAGCGCGCTCAATCCCACCACAGCATCCGGATTGTCTTCCAGGGCTTCCATGAACTTCTCCGGCGGCACGTCAACGCCGAGATCCACTACTTTCCAGCCGCCGCCTTCCATGACCATCGCCACCAGGTTCTTGCCGATGTCATGGAGGTCTCCTTGGACCGTGCCGATGACAAAAGTGCCCACGTGTTTGGCGTCGCCCGACTCGAAGAACGGCTTCAAATGCTCCATGGCCGCGCTCATGGCTTTCGCCGCCATCAAGAGGTCGGGCACAAAGACCTTGTGTTCGCTGAATTTCTTGCCGACACGGCCCATCCCCTCAATGAGGCTCTGCTCAAGCAGTTGACTTGGAGGAATATCCATCTCTAAGGCCTTCTTCGTCAACTCGTCGGCGCCGTCCTCCCCCTTCAAATCCGGCGGGTAAGGCGCTTTGGCGTTCACCTTGCCCCGTTCGATACATGTAGCGAGTTGCTCTAATATGTCTGACATGCCGCATTCTCCTTCGTACTGTTGACCGCTCTCGTAAGGACCGGGTCCCCCACAGTGCAAACCTGTTCATCTTTCGCCCCAGCGCGCCGTTCGGTACCGGGGCAAGGCGGCTGGTATCATATCATTTCCACTAAGCCGGTGTCCGCCCCCGCAGGTCCTTCCTTGCACAAGCAACCGCGCCGTGCGATGATATGCGCCAGGAGTTAAGGCGCGTACGCTTGGCGTACGGACGATATACTCTTCAACCCCGGTATGAAAATGTGGCGCAAACGCTCGCTAGAGGGCAAGGAGTACGTCTACCTCTGGGCCGATGGCATCTACTTCAACGTCCGCCTGGAGGAAGACCGCCTGGCCTGTCTGGTGATCGTCGGCGTGCTTCCAGACGGCCGCAAGGAGGTGGTTGCCCTCGAAGACGGCTATCGCGAGTCCACCGAGTCCTGGGCCAGCGTGCTGCGGGATCTCAAGCGGCGTGGTCTGACTGCTCCGGTTCTTGCCGTGGGCGATGGCAACCTGGGCTTCTGGGCTGCCCTACGCGAGGTGTATCCAGAAACCAAGGAGCAGCGGTGTTGGAAGCACAAACTGGCCAACGTGCTGGACAAGTTGCCCAAGCGACTCCAGCCCCGAGCGAAAGAGATGCTGCGCGAGATCATGTACGCTCCCGACCGTGACAGCGCGCTGGAAGAGATCGTGCTCTTCTCAAAAGAGTACGAAGCACGCTATCCCAAGGCCGTTGAGACGCTGACCAAGAACCAGGATCAGTTGTTAACGTTCTTCGACTTCCCTGCTGAGCACTGGATCCACCTGCGGACGACCAATCCGATTGAATCGACGTTCTCGACCGTCAAAGCCCGGACGAAAAAGACGAAAGGCGCGGGTTCTCGGAAGGCCGGTTTGGCGATGGCCTTCAAGCTCCTGCTGGCCGCTGAGAAGCGCTGGCGCAGAGTCAATGCACCTCACCTCGTCGCTTTGGTCAAGGCTGGTGTCGAGTTCCCGGACGGTGAGGCCGAGATGTTCCAGTCCGAGCCAGTACCGGCTGATCTGCTCACGCACACCCCATCGATGTTCGCCGCCACTGAGGTGCCGATCCACAAGATTTGACAATATCTCCCACTTCCCTCCGCAC
>JAWOFY010000110.1:0-7002 GCA_046497285.1 Candidatus Hydrogenedentota bacterium | reverse complement strand
TTAACGGGCACGGCATATGGCATAGCCAATTACTATCGGGTGTTTACGGCAGGCCACCGTTACGAGGACCCGCGAGTGCTGTCGCGCGAGACGTCCCTGGAAACACCCGACACCGTGCGCGTCCATTGGCCCGCCTCGGAAGACCAACCTTTCGCCTTAACCGGCATCTACCGTTGGGTTGCGCCTGACACGCTCGATTTGGAGACTATAGTCGAGGCCGAAGCGGACTTGCCTGATTTTGAGGTGTTTCTGGCTTCATATCTCTCCTCCGCGTTCCCTGCGTCATCGGTCTATGCGCAGACGGGCGAGGAAGAGACCGGCATGGTCACCGCCGAGCCAGAAGAGGGCGTGTGGCAGGTGTTTCCGCGGGATGCGGAGGCGCTCGCCATCGTGGAAGATGGCCGCTGGGAGGTCCCACCGAACCCCGTGGATTGGGCTGTTCGCCCGGATTTCGCCGGCGCGCTGATTTACCGGCGGGCCGAGGATTCGGACTTGACCGTCGCCATGATGGCGCAGCCCCAGGACTGTTTCGCCCTGTTCACACCCGAACGCGGCGAGGCGCATTATTCCATGTATCTCTCGTTGTTCGGCCGCACCATCGAAGCGGGTGACAGCGCACGCACGACGGTGCGCGTCATCATAGGCGCGCTAGATGACGATGCGTTGCTGAAGCGCTATCAAGAGTTTCTGGATGAGTATTCGGAATAAATGCCGCGCGGCTATCACATGGAGATCTCGGAATCATGGTGAATCTACCCCTGGACAAGATGACGGTTGAGGAAAAGCTTCAGGTCATGGAGGAGATTTGGGACGATCTGAGCGGCCGGGCGGAAAGTGTGCCTTCCCCTCTATGGCACGGAGAGGTTCTCGCCGAACGCGAGCAGACCGTGGAGCGAGGCCGTGTCCGAGGAGTGGGAAGCCGCGAAATCGAAGATACGGGATAAAGCCTTTGCATCGCCGGGGACGTTCACTCCTCGTGAAGCCCCCGGCGATGCCGTAGGGATAGATGTATAGGCCGAGCCTTCAACCGTACGGACGAACGGAGTCCCGCCCTCAGTTGCTCTCGCGGTCGGTGATATAAGCCTGGAAACGTTCGGCTACCTCGCCTTCTTCCGCGTCGCCGCGATGGATGTACAACCGGTACTTCAAGGTGACGTCCTCGCCGGGCTCAAGCACATAGGGATCGTCTTGCGGCCATGCTTGGCCAAGGAAGCCATAGTGCCGCAATGTCCAGCCTTCGTGGGGGTAATCCGGATTGTCCGGGTGCTGGAAGATGGCGGTCCCGGAATAGGGACCTTCCGCCTCGATGCGCGACGCGTAATCAGCCCAAGGCGTATCCGCGTTATTGCTGTCTTCCAAAAGCCCCGGCGCGCCGGCAAGCTGTTCGTCTGGCCGGCTGCTGTCGGGCCGCACGTTGAACCCGCCATATTCTCCCCCCAACGTCACCTCCTCTTCCGACACGTTGGTGAACGTGAGTTCAAAATCAATGGCCCGGCCTATCTCGTCGGCTGGATGAACCGTGAAGCGGACCTCTTCGCGAACGAACGGTTCTTCGTCACCCGTGAGCTGCCAGCCGTTACGGACATGCACAAAAACACTCTCCTCCCGCACTTCTCGTTCCACCCATTCTTCGAAGAGCTGGCGCACGCCCTCCACGTGCCAAACGTCCACGGGTTGGTCCCCGTAATGGACGCCGGGCCAACTCCAGAAGACGCCTCGGTGATGGGGATGATCATCCGGAAAATCCTCCGTGAGCACATCGCCATCCAGCCCGAAGAGGGGGTGGATGTAACTCGAGCGGCGGTATCGTTCCCGAAATTCCGCGTCCGCATTCTCGGGCTCAATCGTGCCGTGATTGTAGCCCAGGACGCGTTCTCCGCCCTCGGTAATCCACAGCGTCGTTCCGTCGTCTTCATAGGCGAACTCCGCGCCCGCCGCAAAGCTCACGGCGATGCAAAGCCCGCTCACTGCGGCGAGTATCCGTGGCATCGTAACGTTTCTCCTTTCTGTTGCGTTCCGCTTAAGGGGGCGGCCTTGGCATTCCGCGTATCTATATCCCGCTACTGTAGCAGGTTCCGCTAACGGGTCTCAAAAGCCGCAACCTTGGCATCGGGTTTCTCAACCCCCCGTCAGCAAGCGCGCCGGGCCTTTCGTTTTCGCCTGCCGGAAGCGCGAAAGCGAGACGAACGGCGCCCATTAAGTTGAGAGCAGCTCCACGCCGTAGTATACTGCCCGGCGTCTAGCGATAGAAAATCTCAACGGACCCTAATCGGCGGATGCTCTCGCGGCGCGCGGTTGCGCCTCCCGGGCTTCCTCAGAAGGGCTATCGAGCCTCATCCGCGGGTGGGACGCCGCATTACCCCGGTTGCGCCCGGGGGCCGTATGTATTCCTAGGTTTTTAGGAAGGGGGGATGTGCTCTCCGTGGGGTACGGCTGGTCCGGCCGATTGGGGATAAGCCGCGCAGGGGACAGCGGTTGCTGTTTCGGCGCGCGACGGTTACATGTGGAGGAAACGTTTATGAGCAAGACCGATACGGCGAAGTTACGGAATGTAGGGGTGGCGGGCCATAGCGGGACGGGCAAGACCATGCTTATCGAGCATGTGCTCCATAAGGCGGGCAAGACGTCCCGCGTTGGCCGCATCGAAGATAAGAACACCGTGGGAGACTACCTGGAGGAGGAGAAGGAGCGCCAGCAGACTATTTGCATGAAGCTCATGCATTTTGATTGGAAAGGGGCCCGCATTCATCTCGTGGACCATCCCGGCTACGTGGATTTTCAAGGAGAAATTGCGGCCAGCATCCCGGCGTTGGACGGGGTAATAATCACGGTGGACGCCGGCACGGGGCCTCAAGTAGGAACCGACCTCGCCTACAATTACGCAGCTGAGCACAACACGCCCAGGGCTTTTTTTGTCAATAAGCTGGATCGCGAAAACACGAGTTTTGATGATGTCGTCTCGAAACTGCAGGACATTTACGGCCCGCAATGTGTGCCTTTCGTACTGCCCGTGGGTCAAGGCGAAAACCTGGAAAAGGTGGTGAACGTTCTTAAAGGCAATGATCCCGCCGTGGCCGACGAAGTCAGCAGTCTCAAAGAGAGCATGTCGGAGGTGGTGGCCGAATCCAACGACGAGCTTCTCGAAAAGTATTTGGAAACGGGCGAGTTGACCGACGAGGAATTCACGCGGGGCTTGCAGGAAGGGCTGGAAAACGGAAAGGTGGTTCCCATCTTTGCAGGCAGCGTGGAGAAGGACATCGGTATCGATGAGTTGCTTGACGAAGTCGTGGACGTCTTTCCTTCGCCTCTGGACCGCAAGGTGGTGGCGTACAACGCTTCTGGGGACGAAGTCGAAGTAAACGCCGATCCGGACGCGCCTTTTCTTGGCCAGGTGTTCCGTACGGTCATTGACCCCTACGTCGGCCAGCTCACGTATTTCCGTGTGTTCAGCGGTACGCTCAAGTCCGACAGCGAGTTTCTCAACGTCACGCGCAACGTGAAAGAGCGCACAGGCAAGCTGTATTTGATGTGCGGGAAAGAGCAGGTGGCCGTGGATGAAGTAAGGCCCGGCGATCTCGCCGCCATGACTAAGTTGAAGCATACGGCGTTTGGCGATACGCTTAGCGCGCCGGGACAAGACGTGCGGTTACCCGAAATCAAATTGCCGGAGTCGATGGTGAAGTTGGCGATATCCGCGAAGTCGAAGGGCGACGAAGATAAGATCGGAGAAGGGCTCAACCGGCTTGCCGAAGAAGATCCCACCTTTACCCATTACCGGGATCCCGAGACGAACGAGCACGTCATCCGGGGGATGGGGGATTTGCAGTTGGAGATTCTCTTGAACCGGTTGAAACGGAAATTCAACGTGGAGGCCGAGACGCGCACGCCCCGTGTGGCGTACAAGGAAACGATCCGCGGCAAGGCCGAGGTCCAAGGCAGACACAAGAAGCAATCCGGCGGCCATGGCCAGTACGGCGATGTGTGGCTGCGGCTATCCGCCAACGAGCGTGGCGCCGGCTACGAGTTTGTCGACAGTATCGCCGGCGGCGTCGTGCCCCGTCAGTTTATTCCTCATGTGGACAAGGGGTGTCAGGACGCGCTCGAGAAAGGCGTGATCGCGGGCTATCCCGTGGTCGATGTGGTCGTGGAATTGTATTACGGCTCCTACCACGATGTGGACTCCTCCGAGATGGCCTTCAAGATTGCGGCGTCCATCGCCATCCAGAAAGGCGTGCGCGAGGCGAACCCGTGCATCCTTGAACCCATCGTTCAGATTGAGGTCACGGTGCCCGAGGAGTACATGGGCGACATCAACGGCGACCTGAGCAGTAAGCGTGGCCGCGTGCTGGGTATGGAGCCCGTGGGCGGCGGAAGGCAGCGCATCCGCGCCCTCGCGCCCGAAGGCGAAGTGCTGCGGTATTCTACCGAGCTGCGAAGCATGACCGGCGGCCGGGGCAGCCACACGCTCCAGTTTGACCATTACGAAGAAGTGCCGGAGCACATTGCGCAAGAACTCATCGCCGCCTACGAGAAGAAGAAGTCCGCAGGCGAATAGCGGTCCGGCCCAACCACCTAGATGACGCCAAAACGGCCCCAAGCGGATGAAGCGTTCGCTTGGGGCCGTTTCATATTCGCTCCATCCTAGAATTGTGGATGCGCCGATTGCGTTTGACTTAGCCCCGTTGTTGTCATGAATAAATCCATCCCGTAGGGATGACAGATGGTAGCCGGGGGTTGAGCCCGCGTGCGATAGCGTGCGGGCTCAACCCCCGAAAACAAACTAGTGGTGTGAGGCGGCTACTTCACGAGACGCCAGTTGAAGGGGTAGCGGTAGTACTCGCCGCTGTTCGCCTTGACGCCCGCGAGGATCGCGAATACAAGGAGCACAATCCCAAGGATGGGGCCGAGGAAGATACCTATTCCGGCAAAGGACAGGATGAATATCACGATCCCGATGACGGACAGCAGGATTTGGAAGTTCACGGCTTCCTTGCCCTGATCATCCACAAAGGGATGGGTTTCGCGTTTCACCATCCAGATGACGAGAGGCGCTATCAGATTGGCGAAGGGGATGCAGGTGAAACCCAGCAGTGCGCTCAAATGACACAACATGGCCCACAGGCGGGCATCTTTGTCGATGGGCGCGCCGCTGTCCGGCGTCAGATTTTCGGGTCCCATGCCTTCGGGCCCCATGCCCGGTTCGTCGTTTGTCATAGCGTATTCTCCTTCCGTTGGTAAGGTTTTATATGGTCTTTTCTTTTTGTGGCGAGGCGGGCCGCCCGCTGACCATAACAATAGTAGTGTGCCTTGAAACAGAGCAATAGTCAAGCAACTTCGCGGCCCCCATCGCCGGATAAGGCGGGGTATCGGCGTTTACATCTCCCCCCGGCCCTTTGGGCTACCCTTTTCTAAACGGGGAATTATCCGTTTCGCAATGTTGCCCCTTCTGAAGGGGATCGAGGGGGTGTTGTTCTCTGGGGGCAGCCTCTTACTTGGCCGATTGGCGCGCGTTGAAAATCTTGACATTGCTTACCCAAATATGCCTAATATAGGGCCACGTTGAAGCGCCTCCTTTGAGCCCCGGGGGGATGGCGTAACCGATAGTAGAAAGAGTGGGGCAGGTTCAAGGTCTTGGCGGGGCAATCCGTGGAGGCCGTTACGGAGGTAAGGAAAGTGGCGACAGGTACAGTCAAGTGGTTCAGTGATCAGAAGGGGTTCGGGTTTATCGTGCCCGACGATGGGGGACAGGATCTCTTTGTCCACCATACAAACATTGATCAGGAGGGATTTCGTTCACTGCAGGAGGGACAGCGGGTGACCTTTGAGCCCGCCGAAGGCAAGAAGGGGCCTGAAGCGACGGTGGTGCGGGCCGAGTAGCAAGGCATGGCCTGAAAACGCTGGAACGGGCGCGCGCCGGTTGATGATCTCAGTCGCGGCGCGGCCATGCTTCCCAAACAGAAACCAACACGAGCTTGCCGGGTTTGATTGCTTCCGGCAAGCTTGTTTCGTTTCCGCCGCTAACGCTGCGCGCCGAATGGCGCGATAGCGCCCTCGCCCTGGCTGAGACCTCTTCCCCTATGGCGCCCGTTGCGTACGAGCCGCTCGCGGCGGCCTTGCTTACTCACCCCCGCCAGAGCTACCGTGGCTACAAAGGCAAACGGTTCAGCGACTTGCAGAAGTCCCTTGGCCGAGAGTGAATCTTGCTCGGAATCGCTGTATAGTGCTCGAAATACTCGGTATTGTAATCGGTTGTGGCGACAAGACGGATCCCTTCTTCACTTCTGCAAGTCGCTCGGTTTAACGGTTGTCGAGGACTTCGCGCACCTTGGCGGAAAACTCTTTCATCGTGAAGGGTTTCTGGATGAAATATCCCTTTTCCTCCAGCCACTTGTTGCCGGCCGTGAAGGTGGCGGGATAGCCGGACATGAACAGCACGCCAAGATGGGGGTGTGAGGCCAACAAGCGGTTCGCCAACTCGGCCCCGTTCATACCGGGCATGATCACGTCGGTGACGAGGAGGTCAATCGTGCTCCCGTGTTCCTCCGCCAGGGCTAAGGCCTTTTCGGGGGTTTCGGCCGTCAACACGGTGTAGCCCTGCCGTTCCAGCACGATAAGGGCCACGTTTAGTATGGCCGGCTCGTCTTCCGCGACAAGCACGGTCTCGTGGCCCTGCGGCAAGAGAGTTTGCGCGCTTTCGGCTTGCTGAGGCGGAGCCGGCTCTTCACAGGCGGGCAGATAGACCTTGAAGCTCGTGCCTTGACCTGGTTCGCTGTATACGTTGATCATGCCTTCGTTCTGTTTGACGATGCCGTAAATGGTGGATAGGCCGAGGCCGGTGCCCTTGCTTTGGTCCTTCGTGGTGAAAAACGGCTCGAATATCCGGTCCAGGGTTTCCGAGTCCATGCCGCAGCCGTTGTCGGTGACGCTCAGCGATACAAAATCGCCCGCTTGGGGCTCCGTATCGCGGACGCCACGTAAAGCTCCGCGGGTGTCCTCTTCGCT
>JAWOFY010000481.1:0-3102 GCA_046497285.1 Candidatus Hydrogenedentota bacterium | reverse complement strand
TTCCTCCGGCTCCTCCGGCTCAGGCTCCTCGGCGCCAGGCAGGTCTTCCACCGCATCTTCTCCGTCATCTTCCATGAAGATCACGCGCACTGGATTGCAGTAGACGAAATTGCTCTGCCGGCCTGAGGAAGTTTCCGCCTCCTCGGGGTCCACTTCGTCTTCATCCACACCCTCCGGCAAAAGAAGCGATTCGCCTTCGAAGGTGATTAAGATAGATTCCGGGATCTCTTCAAGGCCTTCCAAGGCATCGATCCGCGCCGTGTACTGCGTATTAACGCCGTCCTCGCCGAACACGCCCGCCAAGCGGCCTAGCTCGGCGCCGTCCACATCGCGCACGAAACTGCCGCGAATGACGGCGGGCGTATCGGCGAAGTTGCGTTCGCACGAAGTTTGGTATTGGAGCCAAAGCTCCTCGGGATAAGGCGGTTCGAGTTGAATGCGAACCATGTTGCGCCGCTGACGGCGATCCACTATGGCTTGCGCATGGACGCCCGGGTCATCCAACTCGGGATCAACGCTCCCTTCCACCCATACCTGCGCTTCCACATCACCCACATCAAGGGTTGGGGCCCCGGCGGTCTCGGCTTCTTCCGCTGGCGCTTCGAGTTCTTCGTACTCCGCTTCTTGTGGGTCTGCGGGAGCCGGAGGTTCGCAGCCCACAAGCCATCCCGTTAATACGAGAACGGCGGTTAAACAAAAAAGAACGCGGATATTCGTGCTTGTATACATACCTGTCTCAACGCCTTTCTGGTCTTATGCAATCAATGCGGCTATCATGGAGTCAGCCGGTTGTAAACGCCTCCCGGCAGAGGATTATTGTATCAAAAAAAGCCGGGAACACGGGAAACGTGACGGGACGGCCCTGATTACCCTACAGAAGGCTTCCACGGCGGGAAAATGTTGAATGAATTGGAGCGCTTGCATGATTCACGATGAACGCGTCACATGGGGCAATGATCAACCTCGGGCCCCCGAGGGTTCCCACGTGCTGTATTGGATGCAGCAGGCCCAGCGCGCGCATTGCAACCACGCCCTTGAGTACGCTATTGAGCAGGCCAACGCGCTTGGCAAGCCGCTGTGGGTGATATTTGCCTTGACAGACGCCTTTCCCGAGGCGAACGCCCGGCCCTATCAGTTCATGCTGGAAGGGTTGGCTGAAACCCAGGCGGCGCTGCGTGAACGAGGGATTCCGCTCGTGGTTCGCCGGGGCGCGCCGTCCGAGGTGGTGCTTGAAGCCGCGGCGGACGCCGCCGTCCTTGTCATGGATGGTGGCTACCTTCGCGTGCAACGCGAATGGAGAGCTGCGGTCGCCGGCCAGGCGCCGTGTCCCGTGGCGGAGGTCGAGAGCGACGTGATCGTCCCCGCACGAATGGTATCCAACAAAGAAGAATACGCGGCCCGGACGATACGGCCGAAGCTCCACAAACACCTCGATCGCTTTCTGGTCCCATTGAAGCCCGCCGCGCTGCGCCAGCGCGATTGGACGCCCCCCTTGTCCGGCGAGGATTTGTCGGACATTGGCTCGCTCGTGAAGCGACTCGATATTGACCACGCCGTGCCGCCTTCCCCAAACTATGGCGGCGGCTACCGGGCGGCGCGGGGACAGCTCAGCGCCTTTCTCGAACACCGGCTGAGCCGCTACGCGAGCGAGCGCAACGATCCGAACGCGGGGGCCGAGAGTCACATGAGTCCTTACCTGCACTTTGGCCAGATCGCCCCGCTTGAGGTAGCGTTGACGGTGCAGGATGCCGCCGAACCCCACACGGAACAGTGTGTCGAGGCCTATCTTGAAGAACTCGTGGTGCGCCGGGAGCTGAGCATGAATTACGTCTGGTACAATCCCGCCTACGATCAATTCGCCGGTCTTCCGGACTGGGCCCGGAAAACCTTGGCGGAGCACGCCGGCGTTCCACGCGAGTATGTGTACGATCGCGCCGCTTGGGAGGCCGGGGATACGCATGATCCCTATTGGAACGCGGCGCAGCTCGAAATGGTTAAGACCGGCAAGATGCACAACTACATGCGCATGTACTGGGGCAAGAAGATTCTGGAGTGGTCGGCCACGCCGGAAGAGGCCTTCGAAACGGCGCTGTACTTGAACAACAAATACGAACTCGACGGCCGCGATCCCAATTCCTTCGCGGGCGTGGCCTGGTGTTTCGGAAAACACGATCGCCCTTGGGCCGAACGTCCCGTATTTGGGAAGGTTCGTTACATGAACGCCGCTGGGCTCAGGCGGAAATTTGACGTGGACGCTTACGTGGCCGCCGTGGACGCGTTGTGACGCGGCCGCGCGGAAGCGCTTGGCCAACCAACGCAAGAAAGGAGAAAGGAACCCCATGAACATTGTCCAATGGTCCGCAAAGAGTGACGCGTCCACCCCCGGCATCCTCATCCGCCTTATGGTGGGCGCCGTGTTTTTGTCGGAGGGCATCCAGAAGTTCCTGTTTCCCGATGTCCGCGGCGCAGGCCGCTTCGAAGACATCGGCATCCCGTTTCCGGAACTCATGGGGAACTTCGTGGGCGGTTTCGAGGTCTTATGTGGGGCCTTATTGTTGCTCGGCCTCTTCACCCGGCTCGCGGCCATCCCCTTGATTGTCATCATGATCGTGGCGATCGCCACCACGAAGATACCCATCTTTCTCGAGGATGGCTTCTGGGAAATGGCGCACGCCGCCCGGACCGATTTCAGCATGTTGCTGGGCTCCATCTTCCTCCTGCTGCTAGGCTCAGGGCCTTTCGCAGTGGACGGGAGCATTCGGAGAGGGGGAGGATAAGCGCGGGGTCGCACCGCCGGCATCTTGCCGGCATTCATGGACTGCCGGGAAGGGGCGGGCGCGGTCTTGTGGTCGCTACGCGGCGGCGCGTGGGTTGGTTGAATTCGGTTTCGTTACGTCGTATCCTTTGCCGAACACACACAAAAGACAAAGGATACGAGCGATGACCCATCAAGCGAGCATCATGGTTTCCACCAGCGGTCATGGGCAGATGCATGACATTACGAGCCGAGTTCAAGACGTGGTCTCGGAATCCGGGATACGCGCTGGCGTAGTGCACGTGTTCAACGTCGGAAGCACGGGCGCCATCGGGGCGATTGAGTTC
>JAWOFY010000456.1:0-6345 GCA_046497285.1 Candidatus Hydrogenedentota bacterium | reverse complement strand
GGATCTTGGTATAGTCCCCGGCTGGAACTTCGGCCACCGACAGAAGCCCGGATACTTCCCGCAAATCCATCAGTTCCACGACTCTTTCGCCCTCAAAGACCACGACCTCGCCGTCTTGATCGGCCTCTTGGCCTTCGTCTTGATCGGCTTCTTGGCCTTCGTCTTGATCGGCTGGGCCATCAAAGGAGATGCTCGTCACGGTTACCTCAAGGCTTTCGATGTCGTCCACCTCCACCGCGCCTTGTTTGGTGGCGATGTCCATTTGGCGAACGACGGCCGAAGCCAGTTCGTTCTCGCTCGCCGTGAGGAGCATGTGCACCTTTGCGTCGCCATCGGACTCCGGCTCAAGTTCGGGCGGACACCCCACCAGGGCGGCGGCTGTTATCAGCGCGGCCAGTGCGGCCATACCTTTCGATGATATCTCCTGTATTGCCATAATGCGGCTCCTTTCCCACCTCCATTGCGCCGGTGCGGCGACTCCCGTAACCAGCTACCCCCATTCAGGTTATGTCAAAATCGTACCCGACAATATCGGTCCTGTCAAAAGAATACTTTAAGCTGGGACACATATTTATACCGTACAGATAGATGTACACTGTTTTAGGTTGTGGCGTAGGACCGTCTCTCGGACGATCGGGCTGCCCCAATTGGGCGTCCCGGCGTTTAAGTAGCACGGCGCTGCGAATCCGTGGTAGAGTGCTGCCCTAAAGGCCGTGTGAGCGTGTCTATCGATGCGCCGCATCGCCTCACACGGGTGGGAATTGAACAAGGGGGACACTGGGCCGCCGGTGCGGCGGTTTCGCGCAAGACCCCACAAACGCGAGAGGAGTTACCGCCATGCAGTACGGAATGAATTTGCTGTTGTGGACCGACACGCTGAGCGAGGATACGCTGCCTCTGCTGGAGAAACTCAAGGAGATCGGCTACGACGCCGTTGAGCTGCCGATTTTCGACGTCAATCCCGACACGTATGCGCCATGGAAGGACCGGCTTGACAGCATGGGATTCCTGCGCACCGGCGTAACGGTCCGAGGCGAAGGCTCGAACCCTATGAGCAGCGATCCCAGTGAGCGCAAGCAAGGCGTCGCGGACAATAAGGCGGCGGTGGAATGCTGTCAGGCGGCGGGGGCGGAGATGCTGGTGGGGCCCTTCCACTCGGGGCTGGGCGTCTTCAGCGGCCAAGCGCCGACGGAGGACGAATGGAAACGGGCGGTTGAAAGCATGCAAGAAGTGGCCGAGCATGCCGAGAAGTGCGGGGTGACGCTGGCTCTTGAGTACCTGAACCGCTTCGAATGCTATCTGCTCAACACCGCCGCCGACACAGCCCGCTTTTGCAAAGATGTGAATCATCCCCGCTGCAAGGCGATGTACGACACCTTCCACAGCCACATCGAGGAAAAGAACGTGACGGACGCCGTCACGGCGTTGAAGGGCCAACTCGCTCACGTTCACATCTCGGAGAACGATCGCAGCACCCCGGGTAAGGGCAATGTGCGGTGGGACGAGACCTTCGACGCCCTCAAGGCAGTCGGATACGACGGCATGCTGACGGTGGAAGCCTTTGGCGTGAAGCTGGAGAAGCTCATTCCGGCCACCAAGATCTGGCGGCGGATGTACGAGACGGAAGAGCAACTGGCGCGTGATGCGCTCGCCTTCATGAAAGCCGAAGTAGCCAAGCGCTGGTGACGGGGAGGACTTCCCCAGCGCCTTTTACGTCATACGATAAGGGGACGTGACGCCCGGCCGTTTCTTCCGGCATCACATCCCCTTATCGTCTTTCTACGTGGGGAAGAACAGGGCGCTACAAGGTTCCGCCGAGTTCAGCCTCCATCTCTTGCCGCAGCCGCTGCACTTCGGTTTCGTAGCGTTGGGTCACTAGCCGCTGAAGCGCCTCGCGGTTCAACTCGAGGTCGTCGTGCGCTGTGACGGATTGGGGATCAAAGACGTTGCCCGCTCCGCTAAGCTGGATGGCGTCTTCGACAAGGCGCTCCTGCACCTCGGCCAACTGAGTCTCCACGCTGTTCATCGCCACACGCGCCTCACGGGCGATGTCAACGAACTCGTCCGTCACTTCTCCAAACGTCTGAAGGGCCTCGCGCAACTGCTCCGTGGCGCTCGCGTAATCTCCCGCCGTGAGGGACCCCTCGGCTTGCTCTTGGAGGGATTCGCCTTCTTGCAATAACGCAAGCTCGGCCTCCCGGCGATCTTCGCGCGCTTGAATTTCCCGCCGGGCCTGCACCAGTTTGTTTTGAGCCTCTTCGCTGCGCGGATCGGCGCTGGCCGCCTCCTGGAAAGCCTCGCGGGCCTCTTCCAGGCGCTCGGCTTCCAACGCCTCTTCGCCCACTTCAATGTAGTACTCGGATATCTTGCGCGCGACTTGACGTTGGTTGGAATCCTCCTCCAAAACCGCCTGGTACTCTTCCATGGCCATCTCGGGACGTTCGGCCTCCAACAAGATATCTCCTACTTGTTCCCGCACCTGGGGTGTCCGGAGGTCCAATTCCTCCATACGGGTGAATGTGTTTTGCACTTCCTGCATATTGCCGCGATAGACGTAAAACTCGACGGCCTGCAACAGATATTGGCGCATGCGGTCGCTGGGGATGTCCGCGGTAGCTGTGCGTTGCGTCAAGATGGCGTGCCACACGTCAGCCACGGCATTCATCGAGCGGTTGGCGTTTTCGGAAAGCGTGTCGCGCGGCACGCCCTCGAAACCGCCGGCTGTGCGGTAGTGATTCTGCAAAGCGACGTCGTTCACTTGCGCTTCCCTGCGCTTTTCGGCGAAGTATGCGCGAGGTTCGACTTGTTGGCGCGATCGGGGGCGAATGGTGGCCTGCGCAATATGGTTGTCGACATCCTCATAATACTGCTCACGTAGCGCGGCGCTTGCGCCTTGTAGGGGCGCCGTGGCGCGGGCCACCAAGTTTCCGAGCACGCCCAGACGGTACGCAAGATACGGATCAACGCGATCCCCGCGAACGGCTTGCAAGAGATACATCTGCGATTCGATGGCCCTCACCACGCTTTCCCTGGCCTCCGGCGCCAAGTCATACAGGGCGTCTTCCGGGAGGGAAGCGCCGCCGCGCAAATCCTCTTCGAGGTTCGCCAGCGGGATGGTCCCCTCCCGGGAAAGGATATGGGCCGCGCTGGACACAATGCTCGTAGTGGTTTGCGGTCCCCACGCAACGGCGGGCGCCGTGGCCACCATCAAGCTTAGGGCCATGGCCATACATACGCGTGTCGTCATTGGCTTCTAACTCCTTACTCGTGCTCGGGCTACGCTGGCCCGCCTGGCGGCGGCTCCGCTTTGTTTTAACTGTTCGATAAGCGCGTTTACGTCGTCTACTTGCGCGCCGGGCGTCTCGGGATCGGTTAACTCCACGTACCGCTCTAGTTCGCGGATTCCTTCGGAAAAAGCGCGCCGTTGCACCAGCAACAGCCCATTTTCCAAGCGGGCCGGCGCATATTCCGAATTGATTTGAATCGCCCGTCGAAACAGCTCGCGCGCCTCATCGTACTCTTCTTCCATCATGTGAATACGCCCTTCCAAGGTGAGCAAGGGCGCGGACTCGCCCGAGGCTTGTAAAGCCTGTTCCACCGTTTCGCGGGCCGCGCCGGTGTCTCCGCGGTCAAGGTAGATGTCCGCCGCCTGGGCGGCCGCATGCTGGGCAAAGGGGTGATCCTCTTCCATGAGCTGCTCAAACGCGTTGAGGGCATCCTGTTGCCGGCCCTGCCCGCGCTGGCTCACGGCCTGGAAAAACCGGGCCGCGGGCGGCGCGTCGGCTTGCGCGGTCACGGTTTGCAAATGAGCTTGCGCCTCGGCGGCGCGGCCCTCGGCCACCAGCAAGAGCCCCAACTGTGTGCGGACTTCCCGCTCCACTTCCGTGCCCTGGTCAATCGCGTCTTCCAGATGCTGGATCGCCGCGTCGTGGTTGCCTTGCATATTCGCGACAAATCCCAGGGCCGCCTGAAGGTCACCCTCTTGGGGCGCGTCTTCCAGCACCTCGCGAATTGCCTCGGCTGCTTGTTGGTATTGGCCTTGTAACGCCAAGCCGACGCCCATCAAGCCGCGGGAGTGGGACTCGTCCGCTCCAAGACGAAGCGCCTGCTCCATGGCCTCCACTTGGCCGGCGACATCGCCATCCGCGCCGCGGGCAAGCGCAAGCAAATACCACGCCTCCCCGTCTTCGGGATGATGCTCTACATGACGTTCCAACACGGCGATCTCTCGGGACAAGTTCGAGGGATCGTCCAGCGCGCGCAGCGCTAGCAAGGCCAACTTACCCGCTTGCTCTTCGCGTGGATTCAATTCTTGCACTTCTTCGAACGAATCAGCCGCGCTCGCGTACTGCCGGGTGCGCCACTGGACTTCGCCAAGAGCAAACCACCCTCGCGCGCTTTCCGGGTTGTTGTCTACATATTCTTCCAAAATCCGGTTCGCTTCGCTGACGCGGCCTTGTTCCACCAGCCCGGTGGCTTGCGTAACGGGGTCGCGAAAGACGACGTAGGCTCCGTACGCCGCGCCACCCAACACCACGATGGCGATCACAGCGGCCGCGGCGATCCACAGTGGACGGGAGAAATCGTGGCGGGGCGCCGCCGCCGTTAGTTTTTGACCAGCGATCTGCTGGCCCGTCAACAGATTCGTGCCGCACGCCACACAGACAATGTCGCCCTCTTGCACCACCGCGTTGCACGTGGGGCACTGATGATGCGGCCCGCTTGCGGCGGCGCGGTCCCCGCTGGCGCGCCTTTTTTGCAAGTAGTTCCCGCAATGCGGACAGCTGTTCAGTTTGGGATCAGCCAGCTTCCCGCAGAACGGGCATTTAATCGTTTTCGCCACCGGACTCACCTTGCCTTTCCACCCGGCTCTCACCCGCCGGTTGGGTCATATTTACATGTTCCACACCAACGAAACTACCGAAAACCCTTCCACGCCCCATTCATTCATTTCCTGTACGCATCCCGCGAGCACGCTTCGGACCGTCTTGACTCTAGACATATTATACACAACCGGGCAGAGATGGGGGCAAAAAAGAGGGCGGTCCCAATCGCCGGATAAGTCAGGCCAATCTATCTTGCTGTCCCTATTGGTAGCGCATGAAACAGAACGTTATCCTCCCCCATTGGGGTGAGGACATACCGCCGGCATCTCGCCGGCACGTATTAGCCGCCTGGAACGCGGCCATACGGTTCGCGCGAGTCCCTATCCGGCGATTGATTTGGGGAACTCGCGCCCATTGGACCGAACGTCGTAGGGTATAGTAGTATTACGACTTGTTTGTTGTGCGAAGACAGCCGGGCTTCCGCGTAGGGGGTAGCCGGCAAAAGGAAGAGAGGAACCGTGAAAATGCGTACCCGAATCGCTACTACTGTGTTGAGTTGCATGTTGGCCGTGTTGGTGGCCGCGCCCGCGATGGCGAACCTCTATGAGTATGACGAGGAGGAACTGAAGGAGGAAGGGTGGATTAACCTGCTCGATGGAGAGGATCTCTCGGAATGGGTAAACCCGAACGATCCCGACGGTGACAAGAACTGGTACGTGAACGAGGATGGGTTCATGACCAACGTCCCGGGGGAGAACAACATTGCCACGGCGGAAGAATGGGAGGATTTCGAGGTCAGGCTGGACTACCGCATTCTTGAAGGGGGCAATAGCGGCGTGTATCTGCGCGGACGGATCGAGATTCAGATCCTGGACACCACCGATGAAGAGGGGCCGCGCGAGGGCGCCGATGGCGCCATCTACAACCAACACGCCCCCGAAGTGTTGGCGGCCAATCCGCCTGGCGAGTGGAACAGCCTCTACATCAATTTCGAGGGCGACACCATCAGCGCCATCCTGAACGATGAGGTCATTCATGACGAGAACGTCGTGAATGGCCCCACGGGCGGAGCGCTGCCCGGCGATGTTGATGAACCGGGACCGATCATGTTGCAGAATTACAGTGACAGCAAAGTGTGGTTCCGGAACATCTGGGTGCGGCCTATTGAAGACGATAACGCGTAAGGTTAAGCACATACGCGCTCTCAGCGTTCTAAGAAGCCGCGCCGGCGGCTGGGCCATCGTCCAGTCTCCGGCGCGGTTTTCGCTTACGCGTAGGGTACGGGGGGAACCTTGCCGAGAAGCCGGGCATAGACCGCCAACGCCCCCCGGTGATGCGCCGTGTGATCATTGATCCCAGAGACGGCCACGACTTTCGGAGCGCCCGGCATGATTGGATCGTCCGCCGGAAAGCATTCGCGCAGGTCTTGCTCGGTCTTGGCGGATACGACGTCGATTGCGTGTTGAAATGCCTGCTCCACCCACGTCCGCGCCTCGGCCAGCGAAGCGACGGCTTCGGC
>JAWOFY010000158.1:0-3628 GCA_046497285.1 Candidatus Hydrogenedentota bacterium | reverse complement strand
CTGGGCGTTGGCCCGGATCTCGTCAATGGGATCGTAGTACTTGGGTTGAGTCGCCGTCAGCGTGAAGGGGGAAGGGATGTCCTCGCCGCCCTGGGCGGAGATTTCGAGGCTAGGCAGAATAGTAGAAAAGGTCTTGGTCTTATGGTCGCAGACCCGGCGCAAGCTGCACCCCGAACACACCGGCCCCATTGTGGAAAGGCGGGCGGCGTCCGCCTTGGCGAGTTGGGTTTCGGTAGATTCGTCTGTGGCTGGATCGTGGGCCTTGGGACCTCCGATGACCCCGCGTTCCCGTCCAGCAATCGTTTTCCGGATAAACGCCGCCACTCGATACAAAAACTGCCGTTTCTCAACAAGCCATTGCAGAAGCCAGTCGTCCACGGGATTGCGAAAATGCGTGTATCGCGCGAGGTAAGCCGTCACCATGGCGCGGCCCGCCGCCGGCGAGAACGCGTAAAGCATTTGTGCGATCCCATAGGAGGCTCTTACGTATTGCTGATGATCGCGGAAGAACAAGGCGCTGTTGCCCGCCCGCCCGCGGTTTTCCTCGCTCACGTGACACAAGGGCAAGCCGTAGAGCGTGGACTCGATACCCGCTTCCACAAACGCCTTGGCGAGGCGATTTATCGCCGTCACCGTGGCTTGGGCAGCTTCCTGATTCCGTATGGGCCATGGCTGGGGCAGAAACGGATCGGCCAAGGTCACAACAGCCGCTGCGACGCCCGCCCCCACTGCTTCCCGCGCGAAAGCCTCCGGGTCGAAGTCCTCCGGAAACGGGGGTTGCACCTGCAATCGCACGGGCAGATCGGCTACTTGAGCGGCCGCGAGCCACTCGGAATAATGGGGCATGTCCACACCGGGCATGGCGAGGTGAATATCGAAGAGCCCCCGTTCCTTGAGACGGTTCAGGTCGGGCGGCGGAGCGGCCGCGTCGGTTCGCACGGAGGTGACTAAGTGGAGAGGCACGGTAATGCGGGTGTCATACACGTCGGCCGCGAAACGGACGAGGTCCTCGAGATAAGTCGGCGCCACTCCGTGGAAGAGAAGATCAATCTTCTCGGTCTTATACACCACCCGGTTGAGGCGTAAAGCCCGGGCCACGCCAAGAAAACTAAGCGGTTTCCCTTTGCGGTTGTGCAGGGGAACCAATCCGCGGACGGGCGGTATGCGTTCATCGAGAGGTACAGTTTTCACGGGAACTTGCAAGACTCCTGGAAGGTTCACGCCGCGTCAAAACGGGTGCTGGAGAAGGCGCCGCGGGATTGGCGCGGAAATGGCGGCGTCAGGGCGTGACTATAGCCAGTCCTTCGCATTCCTGTCAAGATAGAAGCGCCGTGGTCATTCGGTTGCGCGTTCTCGCACAGGATCTTCCAATTCCTCCATCTTCGCCAGGATCCGTTCGTGGAGGGCCTGCCGGGCCACGCAGACCTCGAACCGGCCATCGTGGATGAGGTTTTCGCGTTCCCCCGGGTCATTGGCGAGGTCGTAGAACTCGTCGCGCCAAGGATTGAGAAAATCGCGAACAAGTTTCCAGCGGCGCGTTCGCCACGCCCGCATATGGGCCTCGATCCCGTGGTGGGGTGAGTACTCGGCGTACAGGTCGTTGTCCCAGTCCTCGCTTGCTTCGCCTTCAAGCAGGGGCAAGATGTTACGGCCGTGGTGAGCGATGCCTTCCGGCTGCTCCACCCCCGCCATGGCCAACAGGGTGGGGAACCAGTCCATGTTGGTGACCGTTTCCTCGATCACGGTTCCGGGCTCGATGACGCCCGGCCACCGAACGGCCGTGGGAACTCGCAGCACGGTGTCCATCAGGTTGGGCCGCCGGTTGCCGGGGATGTTCTCGGTATCCGGCGGCGGTTCGCGCAAGACGGATACCGCATTGCCCTTGCCCCAGAACCCGTTATGGCCCATGCCGTTTCCTTCGTTGCCGGCAAACACGACGATGGTGTCATTGGCCAAGTCCAATTCGTCGAGCGTATCCAGAATTCGCCCCAGATTGCGATCGACGCTGGTGACGCTAATGAGGTAGTCCCGCGTGAGGCGCCGCACTCGCTCCGTGTCCAGACCGGGATAATCGGGAATCTCAATCTCAACGCCTTCGTAAGGCGCCCGATCTTCCTCTCTGCCATCCCAACTCCGGTGGGGCGACCGGGTGCTCAGCATGACCGTGAACGGCTCCGCGCGGTGGCGTTCCATGAACTCGATCGCGTGGTCGGACAAGATGTCGATGGTCAATCCCTCGAACGCCTGTTCGCGGCCCTCTTTCTCCATCACGGGGTCGGCGGGCGGACCATGCTGGAGGAAGCCCACGAACTCATCAAAGCCGAACCGCGTGGGGTGATGCCGTTCTGCGCTGCCAAGATGCCATTTGCCCATGAGGCCCGTGGCGTAGCCCGCATCGGCCAAGAGCTGGACCCACGTCGTGGAATCGGGATCCAGGCCGATGTCTTCCTCGGGATGAATCCAGTCGTGGATGCCTACCTCGGTGGCGTAGCGGCCTGTGAAGAGGGCGGCGCGCGCGGGACTGCATACAGGGGTCGCCACGAACGCGTTGACGAGCCGCGCCCCTTCTTCCGCGAAGAGCCGGTCCATGTGCGGCGTGTGGGCTTGCGGATGCTCCAGCCCCAACGCCCACGGACCGTGGTCGTCCGTGTACACGAAGACGATGTTCGGCGGCCGCGAATTCGAAGCGCGGGCATTGTGAGCCCCGAATGGAGCCGCCGCCGTGGCAGCCGACGCGGTCTTCAAGAAGTGGCGCCGGGTGACGCCTGACGTCGTTCTCATGATACCTCTCCCCACGTTGTTTCCGAAAAGCGCGCTCGACGGCGCTTTAAACACCCGCTTGGGCAGCCGTGCACCATGCCTGGACATCCCCCTAACGCCGGCATCTTGCCGGCAAATAAGCTGCCTCGAAGGCGGCGCTACGTTTGCGAGGGATGTTTCAAAACCTGACGGTAGTATATCGCATAATGCGGGGGCCGCGAAACAAGCGCCCCTTTACTGCTGCGGGGCGATGAGCCGCAGGAAATGGTCCAGGCTAGTGTAGGCGTAGAGCGGAGTAAGTTGCGATTCCCTAGGCAAGGCGACAGGTGGGCCGGCTGCTGGAAGCGCGGCGCGGCGTTCCCGCCAAAGCAGTTCGCCGGTTTCGTCAAAGGCGGCCACGCCGTCGTCCGTCGAGGTCAGGATTCGAAGCATGTCTTCGGCTTCATCCAGCACGGGCGCGGAGCGGGGCCGCGCTTCGCTGTTGCGCCAGAGCAGCTCGAAGTCCTCGTCGAAGCCGGTAACAGCGTCGGGGGTTGCCGCCACGTACCGCAGCGCGCCGAAGGGCTCGGAGACGGCGACAAGGCCTTGGGCGCTGGCCAAGTCCGCGACGTCATGCACAGCGAGGCGTTGGCCCTCGTCTACATCCCAGTGCTCCACCGTCCCATTCGCCGAAACCGTCACAAGTTCGTCTGAGCCCGCCTCGTCTCCCAGAAAAACGGGCGCCGTTTGCGGGGGCGCCGCGAGCGGGGTGCTCGACTGGATTTCGCCGAGGCCGTCAAGTATGGTCAGCATCCCGTTTTGATGGCTGCTTGCCAAGGCAATGCGCGCGGGGCGGTCCGGCGCGGCGGCCTGCACGGCGGAGTGGAGT
>JAWOFY010000364.1:0-4954 GCA_046497285.1 Candidatus Hydrogenedentota bacterium | reverse complement strand
AAGTTACCGCCGCCCCTACCAGCCTTATCACCGGGTGTTCAACGTGGGGTTCCGCGTGGTGCCGCCGGTAAACACAACGGAAGAGCAGAAGGGGAATGATTGATCCATGAAGCGGTCCTAGACACGCCGAGTTTCGCAAACGACTGTGATGAATCAATAGACAGGAAGGGAGACTACGTGCCGTGAAAT
The DNA here is from genome assembly GCA_046497285.1 of Candidatus Hydrogenedentota bacterium. Lineage (GTDB taxonomy): Bacteria > Hydrogenedentota > Hydrogenedentia > Hydrogenedentales > SLHB01 > SKRY01. The sequence goes on along the minus strand of JAWOFY010000364.1, from coordinate 4,765 downwards.
ATATTGAGATTGGCGATTCGAAATTGCGGGCCTCTGTCATCGGCTTGGGAACGTGGGTGACGGGTGGCGGCCAGGTATGGGGCGAGGAACCCGACGACGATGCATCCATCCGAGCGATTCAGGCCTCGCTGGACAAAGGCGTTAATCTGATTGACACCGCTCCGGCCTACGGCTTTGGCAGAAGCGAGAAGGTCGTCGGAAAGGCCATCCAGGAGCGCCGCGACAAGGTGGTGCTTGCGACCAAGTGTGGCTTGTGGTGGCAGGACAAGCGCGGCTCGTTCTTTGTCGAGAACTTCGACGGCAAGACGTTGTATAGAAGCTTGCGCCCTGACACGATCCAAATTGAGATTGAAGACAGTCTGCGGCGGCTTCGCACGGATTATATCGACCTGTATCAGGTCCACTGGCCCGCCATCGAACCGGACAAGACGCCGATCGAAGAGACGATGGCTTGTCTGAATCAGTTGAAGGACGATGGGAAAATCCGGGAGATTGGCGTCTCGAATGTGTCTTTGGATGAGCTTAAGGAGTATGCGCGGCACGGCTCGATCGCCAGCGATCAATTGCGGTACAGTATGCTTTACCGCGCCCCCGAAGAGGATATGCTGCCGTTCTGCGCTGAGAACAACATCGCCACGTTGACTTATATGTCACTGGAACAGGGATTGTTGACCGGGAAAGTCGGCATGGATCGCGAGTTTGTTGAGGGGGAGTGGCGCAATAACGATGACTGGAACCCGTGGTTTAAAAAGGCCAATCGCGCCGCCATCCTTGATATGCTGGACGGTTGGAAGAGCTTGACAAGCAAATATGAGTGCACGTTGGCCCAACTGGCGATTGCCTGGACCGCCGCACAGCATGGCGTGACGCATGTGTTGTGCGGGGCGAGAACCCCCGAGCAGGCGCTCGACAACGCCGCGGCGGGTGGGCTTGAGCTTGATGAGGCGGACTTGGACCGGATCAGAAACGATGTGGAAACGCTGGGACAACCCGTCTAGCTGATTTCTCAATACAACAACATCTGGAGTTGATGTCGTGAACCATATCTGGAATGCGCCCAATCAACGCGCCTTGTTCAATGGACCCAAGGTCATCGTGTTTATGGTCATGGTTTTGGGCGCTGTGGTGGCCCTTGACGGCATTAGGGGGATCGCATTGGGTTCGCCCGAAGGCCAGGAGGACGAAGGGGCGAGGGAAACAGGGAACGGGACGCCGCCGCCCGCAATCGACGACGCTTCCTGGATTTGGGGCGATATGGAGCGCGACGTTACGGAATTCCGCACGGAGCTGCATCTCGAAAGTGCGCCGGGGGCCGCCCATGTGCTCATCACGGCCGACAATGGGTACGAGCTTTATGTCAACGGCGCGCTGGTAGGCTATGACATCGGTCCGGACTCCGAGGTCTGGAGCTCCGTGGAGCGCTGGGATATCGCGCCGCATTTGACGCAGGGAACCAATGCGATCGGTATTCGCGGCATTAGCTTTGGCGGTAACCGGGGTGTTGTGGCGGCGTTGCGGGTAGAAACGGAAGACGAAGACGTAGTGGAGCGGAGGACCGATGCCTCATGGCATGTGAGCTCGGAAGGGGATCCAGCGGAATATTCCTTGCCGGATTATAGCGCCGCGGAGGCCACCTGGACAGAGGCTGAAGTCCTCGGGCCAATGGGGATGGAGCCCTGGGGCGCCTTGGCCTATGAAGGCTCGGAGGGTGGACGGCGAAGCGGCGCCATGCCGGAGCAGTATTCGGTGGCTACCCCCGACGCCGGCTTCGATTGGCCCGAGGCGGTCGCGTTTGTGGCCGATGATCGCAGCATATATGAAGAGTTACGCAGCGAAGCGTGGGGCGTGGTGTTTCGAATAGGTTGGTCGCGGGCGTATACGCAATTCGACCTGCCTATGCCCACGAAGATAGGGCGGAAACTCTGTGTTATCGATGATTTGGGTTCGGAGGCCGAGCCAAGCGTATTGATTGATGCGGGTGAAGGCGTGCTGGGATCGCCCAGTGTCAGCTACGACGGCAAGTCCGTCTACGTGTCCATGGCCCCCGAGGACAGCAGTTTCTTCCACATCTACCGCGTGCCGGTCGACGGAGGGGAGCCAGAGCAACTCACCAGCGGTCCGTTCCACGACCTCGATCCGGCGGAACTGCCCGACGGCCGGATTGTGTTCGCCTCGACCCGGACAGGAACGTTTGAAGAATATCACGGCGCGCCTTCGCGGGCGTTGTTCGTGATGCAGCCTGACGGCAGCGAGATTGAGCCCATCACCCACACGCCCATCTTTGACAATGAACCGACGGTAATGGCTGATGGACGGATCGCTTTTGTCCGCAGCGACAATTTCTTTAGCCGGGCGAAGGTGGAGACGCAGATTCACGCCATACAACCGAACGGAACCGCGGGCCAGACCGAGGTGGGGACCGATATCGGCGCAGTCTATGGACATCGGCTGCGTATGTTGGGCTATGGCAGTCCCGCGCCGCTACCCGATGGCGACCTAGCCTTCATCTCTAACCAGGGAAACTTTATTGCGCCACTAGGCGGAGTTGAAGATTCGTTTCATCGCCTGCCCGATGGTCTGGGCGATTTGGCTTCCATGCCGGATGGCCGCTTATTGGCCACGGTCTTGGGGAGCGGCGCGGATCAGCGTTCCCGTATATTGGCGGTGATTGACCCGGCCGACAACCAGTTGATGCGCATTTATGAATCGGACAGCCCGATACATTCACCCGTATTTGTTGGCGAACGTCCCCGTCCTCCTAAGCGTTCCAATTCCATACGCGACCCGCGATTAGGGACTCCCGAGGCGACCGGTTTTCTTTATGCCCAGGATGTACATATTACGCGCAAGACCGATGCCGACTGGGACCAAATCCGGGCCATACGCGTGCTGAAATCGCGGGGGCTTTCCACCCGTTCTTCGCATTGGGATTTCGTGCATCAGGGTAAGGAAGTGACTGAGCTTGGCGTCGTGCCCATCGCGCCGGACGGTTCCTTCTACGTTGAAGTGCCGGCGGATGTGCCGCTGGCTTTCCAGGCGGTGGACGCCGAAGGCCGCTCCGAGTTGAATGAGATGTCGTGGATCTATGTGCGCCCGGGCGAAGTCCGTTCGTGCGTTGGCTGCCACGAAGACCGCCGCTCGGCGCCGCCCGTGAAAAGCCACATGGCGCAAGCGCTCGACGCCAAACCGCTGAAACTCCTGACCGAAGTGACCGGGGGACAACCCCACCGCTGGCGCGGAAACAACCCCGGCGTGGGCGGGATGATGGACGTCCAGTTTGAGCGCTTCCGTGAAATCGCATCGCTGAATCGTTACCAGGACCGTGACGAACCTCTGCTCGCGGGCCGGGATGAAATCCGGTACTGGGTGGACGCACTCGACAGCTCCGAAGAGGCCACGCGCATTTCCGCGGCGCAACGCCTGGCGTTGTTCCGTGATCAAAACGCCGCGCCGGGCCTGGAAGCGGCATTAGACGATTCCAGCCGGGAGGTGCGGGTGGCGGCGACCTTGGCCCTGGCGGCCTGTGGCACACGCGAGAGCGTAACGCCATTAGTGGAAGCTCTGGAAGACCCAGATCCGAACGTGGCGCAGGCAGCGGCAATAGCGCTGGAGAATCTGACGGGACGCCACGTCGCCGTGGAAACGCCCGCTACCCGGGAAGCACGCGCTGCGCAGGCCGAAGCGTGGCGAAGCTGGCTCAAGGCGAACCCTTGGCCAGAACGGGAAGCTGGATTGGTCGAGCAGATTACGCATGAAGATCGAGGCGCGCAACGGCGCGCCATTGTGGCCTTGGGGCATGTTGGAAGTGATGCCGCCCGGGAAGGGTTGCGGCAGTATGTCGCCCGTGAAGAGGACAACAATCCCTATCCGCGCTTCGTCAACAACAACCGCACTGACCACTTTACCTTCGACGCCGCCTCGCCGTTGAATCCCCGGACCTTACAGGCGGCGACCCGGGCCCTGGGACACCTGGGCGATGACGAAGCCGTGCCGTTGTTGCGGGAAATCCTGGAAGAACACATTGATCCAGTGGATAGCAACCTCTTCCTGGCCGAGGCTGCGGCGGAAGCTTTAGGCTGGATCGGCACGCCCGAGGCGGAAACGGTGCTCATTGATACATTCTCCAAACTAGGAGACCATGTGGATTATGTGGGTTGGTATGGAGATCATTCTGCGTTGTATGCCTGCCATGCTTCCCCGGTGCACGCCCGGATCATTGAGGCGCTTGACCGGATGGGCTCAACGCGCGCGGGGCCGATTGTGCCGCATATCATACGGTCCGTGCCGACCGACCCCGACCGTGCGCTGTTCCTGGAAACCGATACTTACGAATTGCTGGCGGGCCGTGTTATTCGCCGAAGCGGACGTGGCGAAGAACTGATCGAAACGTGCCTGGCCCTGCTCGGCGACCCTGAGGCGAACGCCTCCAAATCCTCGGAAGCCTTCGCCTCAGGGTCGCCGAGTAGGGCCAGGCACGTTTCGATCAGTTCTTCGCCACGTCCGCTTCGGCGAATAACACGGCCCGCCAGCAATTCGTAGGTATCGGTTTCCAGGAACAGCGCACGGTCGGGGTCGGTCGGCACGGACCGTATGATATGCGGCACAATCGGCACCGCGCGCGTTGAGCCCATCCGGTCAAGCTCCTCAATGATCCGGGCGTGCACCGGGGCAGCATGGCAGACATACAGCGCAGAATGATCTCCATACCAACCCACATACTACACATGGTCTCCTAGTTTGGAGAATGTATCAATGAGCACCGTTT
>JAWOFY010000346.1:0-5515 GCA_046497285.1 Candidatus Hydrogenedentota bacterium | reverse complement strand
ATTTGATGTAACAGAGTATGGAAGGGTCTTGCTGGCTCCACCTGGCATAATACCAATGCCCGAGATCGGGCAGCCGTTCATGCTTCGGGTCGCTGGCGAAATCGCGTACGAGGTGCAGATCCTTGCCGTCTTCGCCCCCTGTTATTAACAGGACGGTTGAGTCGGCATTCCAAGCGGGGACATCCCAATATTGATGCCAGGCGCGGGGCATGTCGCCCATGACGTTCACAGCAGGCGCGCCAAAATCCAGATCGCTCCACGGCTCATCTTGCGCGAAGGCGCGGTCGCTAGCATAGCAGCAGGCGATGCTCATCGCCGCCGCAATAAACGTGTTGATCACAGCATAGCTAAAGGGCATTAAAGAACACCTCCGTGTTGCTGCACGCTTACTGGGGACGTCCCAGGCAGGCCGATGCTGGTCCGCTGAATACCATTGTACAGCTCGCTGTTTGATCGCGGCAACGGTCTCCTCGAGGACTCGGCTGCCAAGGGCACCCTATGGGGAGGGAACGAACCTGTGCCAGGGTTAGCTTTTCAAGAAACACGCCAACCCGTTCTCACTTCGCCGCTTTGCGGCCGTCGCGGCTTGTGGGGAAGGGGCAGAGGTCCGCAATGGGGCAGCTATCGCACTTGGGTTTGCGCGCGTGACAGGTCCGCCGGCCGTGGAACACCATGTAATGGGAGAACATCGTCCAGTCTTCCTTCGGGACGATCTTCATGAGGTCACGCTCGATCTTCACGGGATCCGTGTTCTTGGTCAGGCCCAGGCGATGGGTCACGCGTTTGCAATGGGTATCCACGATGATGCCGGGCACGCCGAAGCATTCGCCCAAGAGCACGTTGGCCGTCTTCCGGCCGACGCCGTCGAGCTGAAGCAGCTCCTCCATGGTTCCGGGGATCTCGCCGCCGAATCGCTCCACCAAGGTGGCGCAGGCCTTCTTGATGCTCTTCGCCTTGTTCCGGTAGAAGCCGCAGGTGCGGATGAGGTTTTCCAATTCCCCGTCCGGCGCGTCGAGATAATCCTGGGCCGTCTTAAAACGCTTGAACAGTTCTTTCGTGACGACGTTGACGCGTTCATCCGTGCATTGCGCCGATAGGATCGCGGCCACGAGCAGTTCAAGAGGCGTCTCGAAATCGAGCGAACACCTTGCGTCGGGATACGCCTCCGCCAGGCGCTGGATGATTTCGCGCACCCGCTCCTTGTTGGCTTTCTGCGTCAGCTTGATCGCCGCCACTGTTGCAGCTCCTCCGCCGTCAGGCAATTGATAAGCGGCTCCCGCGTCAGCCAGCCTTTCCGCGCCATGTTCACGCCATACGCCACGTCGCCGAGGCCCTCCACGTTGTGCGCGTCGGGACCGATGCTGAACCAGAGGCCCTTGTCGCGGGCGCGTTTGACGTGGCGCCAGTCCAGGTCGAGCCGGTGGCAATTCGCGTTGATCTCGATGGCGGTGTTGTTGGCGATGCACGCGTCGAACACCTTCTCGAAGTCGAGCGAATACCCTTGCCGCGCGAGCAACAGCCGGCCGGTGGGATGGGCGAGTATGGCCGTGTGCGGGTTCTCGATGGCGGTCACGACGCGCCGAGTCGCTTCGTCCTCCGACATGTCCAGCTTGTTGTGGACCGACGCGATAACGAAATCGAAGGATTCCAGGACCTCGTCTTCGTAATCCAGCGAGCCGTCGGTGCGTATGTCGGACTCGATGCCCTTGAACACGCGAAATCCACTCAGCTTTTCGTTCAGCGCATCGATCGCCGCGTGCTGCTTGGCCACGTCGTCCGGTTTCAGGCCCCCCGCATATCCCGCGGATTGGCTGTGGTCGCTGATGACCAGATAGCCGTAGCCACGGTCTTGGGCGGCGCGGGCCATCTGTTCGATGGACGCCTTGCCGTCGCTGTAGGTGCTGTGGCAATGGATGACGCCCTGGAGATCCTCCATGGTCACCAGCTCGGGCAGGGTCTCGGCCTCCAACTCGCCCATGTCCTCGCGCAGTTCCGGCGGGATATACGGCAGATCCAGCGCGGCGAAGATCCCGGCTTCGTCTTCACACTCGACCAGGCTATCGTCCGCCTCGTGGAAGAGGCCGTACTCGTTCAGTTTAAGGCTTCGCTCCTTCGCGCGCTGCCGCATGCCCACGTTGTGTTCCTTGCTCCCGGTGAAATGGTGCAAGGCGTACGGGAACTCCTTGTCCTTCACCACGCGCAGGTCGGCGGCCATCCCGCTCTCCAAGACCACGGACGACTTGGTCCCGCCATGGCTGGTGACGCGCGCCACGCGCTCCCATGTGACAAACCGCTCCATCAGCGCCTCCGCCTCGGCGCCCGTGGCGAGAATGTCGATGTCCTTCACGACTTCCTTACAACGCCGCAAGCTGCCCGCCACTTCCAGCCGCGCTGCCAAGCCGCTTTCCCCGAGCCAATCGCGCAACCCCTCGGCTTCGGCCAGCGCCGTGTTATAGAGATGCTGACCACGCTGGGTTTTGGCGAATTCGATGCCTTCCCGGACCTTGTCCTGCATCTTCTTGCCCCACCCCTTCAACCGGGACAGGCGATCCTCCATGCACGCGTGTTCCAGTTCCCCGAGCGACCGGATGCCGAGATCCTCGTACAACGTCTTGATGCGCTTCGCCCCCAGGCCGGGTATCCGGAACAGCTCGAAGAGCGTATCGGGAAACCGCGCCTTGAGGTCCTCGTGGTATTCCAGGCGGCCGTTCTCCACGAGTTCCGTGATCTTTTCCTCGATGGCGTCCCCCACGCCCTTGACCTCGCGCAGCCGCTTCTCCCGGACCAGCGTCTCCACGTCCTCGCCATGCTGCTCCAGATTGCGCGCCACGTTCGTGTACGACCGCGCCTTGAACGGATTCTCCCCCGCGAGTTCGAGCAGAATCGCGATCTCTTCCAGTATAGCGGCTACTTCCTTGGTGGTCATGCCAATCCCTTTCCAAGCCGCCCTTGTAAACACCCTTTATACACTTCCTTCGTCCTCTCTAAATAGGAAAATAAAGAAACCACAAAGAGGTAGAGAAAAAGGTGTTGATCTCCCATCCCGAAAAGACACGAAACACACCACAACCCCGCGTGGTTTCGTGTGTTTCGTGCGATTTCGTGGCGGGACGTAGCTCCTCAACGAACGGGACGTGCTGCTTCATCGTGACCCTGAGCACATCATCCCTCTCGCCTTGCACCGGCGGCGGGTTCTGGTACAAGGTTCCTCCCTCGATCTTCAGATGGGAAAGGCAACACGACGACACGGGAGGACGCAAAGGGCAAAATGCCGTCCCACGCCTTCCGCACATTCGTGAGAGGAGCCGCAACCCTTCCCCTATTCGATTAATTCGGACGCTCAAGCGTCCAACAGCTTGAGAGTGACGCGGCGTACGTCCATGGCCTCTTCGCCCGCGATGTCCGTGGCGCGCAGCGTTAGAGGACCGCGGCCGGCCACGAGCTTCAGCTCACCGAGGCGCTTTGCCTTGAAGTCCTTGACGTAAGATTCCATGCGTGGCACGCGATCGTACTCCGCTCCCACAAGGGGCGGGTCGTGCGGCGTCTCGATGGTTGCGCGGACAGCGGCGTCTCCGAAACTTAACTCAATGGTGGAGCCTACGTCCTCTTCCGGGCAGGTGTAGTAAACAGTGGCCTCGTACCGGCCGGTGGTGTTCACCTCGATGTCCCACGTAATGTAGTCCTCCGGCTCGGTCCAATTCTTGTAGAAGGAGGCGTTGGGAAAGCGGTTGCTCCGCTCGATAGTTCCATGGGCCACCCCGTCCCGCGCGGGCAGATGGGTTACGGGGAACGCTGCGTACCCCACGGGGAAGGGCCGGTCGTCGTGCGCCGCGCCGTAGCCGTCGAACGTTTCGTTTTTCCATTGTTGCGCCGCCTCCGCGAGACGGGCGGCCTCTGCCGGATATTCCTCGGAAACATCGGTGGTTTGGCCGATGTCGGCTTCCATGTCATAGAGCCGGCCTTCATGATCCAGGCGGAACCGCTGGGTGCGCACGCTGACGCGTTGCCCCCAGCAGCTGAAGATCATGCGGGCTGGCCATTCGTTCGCCTCTGTCTCGCCCATCAAAAGCGGCTTGAGGCTTACGCCGTCCAGCGGGGCCTCGCCCACGTGCTCGATGCCGGCAAGGTCCGTTAGCGTGGGCAGCAGGTCAATGGAGCCCGCGATGGGCTTAATGCGTTGACCCGGCCTGATGCCCCGAGCCCAGCGGATAATGCCCGGTACGCGCACGCCGCCCTCGTCGGTTGATCCCTTCCGACCCCGCATCCCGCCGTTCCACCTCCAGCTATTGGGCCCATTGTCGCCGAGAAAGACCACGATGGTGTTCTCCTCCAGGCCGAGTTCGGCAAGCTTGTCCATAATCCGGCCCACGTTCGAGTCGATGTTCTCGTTCATGGCGTGAGCCGCCCGGGTCATGGCCATGTCCTCCTCTTGCTCGCCCTGGTAGCGCATGTCCACGTCTACCCCATCGAAACGATCGTAGTACTCGTCCGGGACCTGCATAGGGGAATGCGGGGTGTTATAGGGCACGTAAACGAAGAAGGGCTCATCCCCCTGCTCTTCCATAAAAGCCATGGCCTGGGTGGTTAAGTCATCCGTGATGTAGCCGTCGTAGTCCACCCACTCCCCGTTGTGTTCCAGGTACCAATCGAAATACTGACCCCAATGGCCGGAGCAGAAGCCATAGTACTCGTCGAACCCTCGCGCCAACGGGTGATACGGATACTGTGTGCCGCCGTGCCATTTGCCAAAGCAGCCGGTGGCGTAGCCCGCCGCCTGGAACGACTCGGCGATGGTCGTCTCCCCGAGATTCATGCGTTCCCCGCCCCTAGAGGTGCCGTAGACATTACTCCGGGTAAAATAGCGGCCAGTGAGCAAATCGGCGCGCGTGGGAGAACACACCGGTTGCACATAGAACCACTCGAACAGGGCGCCCTCTTCCGCCATGCCGTCAATGTTGGGGGTGTTGAGATTCGTGTTGCCATGAATGCCCAGGTCGCCCCAGCCCTGATCGTCTGAAACAATCACGACGACGTTGGGCTTGTCGCTGGTGTCCTGGCCACGGACCGGTTTCCAGTTCAACCCCGTCATCGCGGCCCCCGCCATGCTGGCGGCGAGGAAACTCCGGCGTGAAAGCGTTCTCATATCCCTATCTCCCATGCTTGCGCCCATGTGCATCTGGACGCTCCGGCCATCCCCCATTTAACGAACCGTGCGCGGCCCGCGATTCCACCAAAACTCCGAACCTACCTTTAGGCTAAACCGAATCAAGCTCGTGAATCAAGGATGTAAGACCTTACATCCTTGATTCGTCCACGAGTTCCCCCAAACATTTGGCCGGTTTTTTGGGGAGGTCCTGTCATGAAATAACGTTGCATTGCCCCGCGTAATCGTGATAGCATTCGGGTTGAAAGGTGAGAGAACAAGCTTCACGCCAAACAGTTTGTTACGCGCTCGTAGCTCAGGGGATAGAGCACTGGCCTCCGGAGCCAGGTGTCGCAGGTTCGAATCCTGCCG
>JAWOFY010000486.1:0-9115 GCA_046497285.1 Candidatus Hydrogenedentota bacterium | reverse complement strand
GTGACCGGCATGGAGCGGGCCGAAGCCGAAGAGACCCTGGAAGAAGCGGGCTTGCTCGTGGGCCTCGTACCGGAGGAGCACAGCGACGAAGTTGAAGAAGGAGTCGTGATTAGCCAAGAGCCCGCCGCGGGCGAGACTACGCAAGACGGTTTTAGCGTAGACTTCGTCGTCTCCTCGGGCCCCGAAGTGGAAGAGGTTACCGTTCCTGACGTGACCGGCATGGACCAAGCCGAAACGGAAGAGGCGTTGGAAGAGGCAGGCCTGACGCTAGGTGAAGTAACCGAGGAACCCAGCGATGACGTCGACGAGGGAGCCGTGATCAGTCAGGAGCCCGCAGCCGATGAAAGTCTGGAAGAAGGAGCAAGTGTGGAGGTAGTGATTTCGCTCGGCGCCGACGAAGGTGACGGAGAAGAAGGCGGAGAAGAGAGCGAAAATGACAACGGATAAGGAAGTGGATTCCCTAACTTCTGTTCGTTGAACGCTGTTTATTAAGACGCACACGCTTGCCATGCCGGGGAGAGGCCGCGTGTGCGTCCTTTTTGTTGATTTGCCTTTCCACAACTCCGGCCGGATCTACGTTGACAATTGAACCGGCGGCGAATAGGATTAAGGCGCTTCTGGGCGCCGGGTCCAGGAAGGCGATCAAATGTTGGGATTACCAAAGAAAGGAGTTGGCGAGTATGACATGGCGTGTATTTCTTTTGGCGGCGGCGATGGTCTTTACGCTTGGAGTGACCGTGGGAACGGCTGCCGCCCAGGAGGACGAGCCCGAGCCCATTGAGTTGTTCGATGGCGAATCCCTGGATGGCTGGGACAGCTTCAATGTTGGCGAGGCCGAGCACGAAGAAGTCTGGATGGTGGAAGATGGCGCGATTCGGACTACCGGCGAACCGTTCGGGTATCTCCATACCGAAGACGAGTACGAGAGCTTTGAGCTGGTCATCGAATGGCGTTGGCCGGAAGATGTCGAGCCTACGAACAGCGGCGTCCTTCTCCGTATCGCCGATGACCCTATCTCTTTCCTAACCACTTGTGTCGAGGCGCAGTTGGCGCATGGCAGCGTTGGCGACATCTGGGCGTTTTACGGCGCCTCAGTAGAAGGGCCGGAAGATCGTTCGGTTGAGGTAGAAGATCACGACGAGCTGGGCGATTTCATTGGCGTGCAGCACATTACGGATGCCGAAAATCCTCCGGGCGAATGGAATACTTACGAGATCACCTTGGACGGGGAAGACCTAACCCTCGTTCTCAACGGAGAACTCGTGAACGAGGCCACAGGCCTTGACGTGCTTGCTGGGCCGATTGGCCTGCAATCGGAAGGCGGTCCTATCGAATTCCGCAAGTTGGAATTGACGCCCATCGAAGAGTAGCCCACGGGGCCACGAGGGGTTAAACAGCGCGGAGGCGCGGGAGAACTTTGATAAGCTCCCGCGCCTCCGTGATTCCGTTTGGCGTTTTCGGTCCTGTCTCGCGATGCGAAGCTAGGTCCACATCCAGCTTGCGCCGGCTTGCGCGCCGGACTAGTGTGGGGGATAAGCTAGTGGCGGCGCTATTCGTGCCAAGCTGTCTTGTAAGCCTCGAGCGCGCCATCCTCGGAGTGAGGCCGGCTGCGGCTCAGCAATTCTTCGGCTTCTTCCGCGGTCATGGGCTCGAACGACTTCGCCGTCGCAAGGTTCTCTCGCAACACCTCCATGGAGTCCATGCCGCTGCACACCGTGGCCACGGGCAGATTCATGGCGTAGCGCAGACACTCGGAAGCCTCCACGTCGTTGGTGGAGAGGATGCTGCCGGTGTGGCCGCCCAAGGTCTTCATCGCGATCACCCCGATGTTCCGTTCGGTGGCCATGGGCAACACGGTCTGCTCGAAACTGCGGTAATGGTGGTCCATAACATTGAGGGGCATCTGAAGCGTGTCCCATTCGAAGCCGCGTTCGATCATTTCCACGTGGGTTGACGGCTGATAGTGGCCCGTGAAGCCGATGTAGCGAATCTTGCCCTCTTCGCGGGCCTTGAGCGCTACGTCGAGCGGGCCATCTTCATAACAGGCGCGCGGATGATCGGCGTCCACCAGCTCGTGGAGTTGCCAGAGATCGATGACATCCACATCCAGACGGCGCAAACTGTCCTCGAGGTCTTGCTGAGCGCCTTCCTCTGTCCGCTTGTTGGACTTGGTCATGAGAAAGACCTGATCGCGGTAGCCGTCCTTGAGAGCCTGGCCCATTCGCTCCTCGCTCCGGCCGCCATTGTATGCCCAGGCGTTGTCGAAGAAGTTCACGCCTTCGTCCACCGCTGTCCGCATAAGCGCCACTGCTTCCTCGTCGCTGAGGTTGCCTCTGCCGATATGCGAGCCGCCCACGCAGAGTTGGGACACTTGTTCGCCTGTGTTGCCCAGTTCGCGATAGGGCATTCCGTTTCGTTCCCCTGCCATGACTGGCGGTCCATACAACGACACCGCCATGGCCGCCGCCGACATGCGCAGGAATTGCCTCCGGCCAATATCCATTGATGCGCCTCCTTATCATCCAACTACATTAGGGTTTCGCAAAATTCACCGTCACTTTGACGGGGAACACATGAACAAACCGTCTCATTCCGCCGACTATCGGATATCATACGGAACTTTAACGGAGTTCTTGCCCATTAAAGGTTCGCGGAGCATGGGCGTTATGATACCATGCAACGACACGTTCCCCATTACTCCAAATCGTCGGCTGAGGACACTGCTTCAGAAGACAACATCCCGATGCCTCCCCTTCCAAGGGAGAATCGTACCGCCGCCTTTCAGGCGGCTTATATGCCTGCAAGATACCGGCGGTACGAATTATTCCCCCTTAGAAGGGTGCTAGGCGATGTAACTAGACGAGATGCCACCCTATCCGGCGATTAGGGACTACAGAATCCGGGGTGGACCTAGGAGGCGCGCGGCATGACGGAATCACTGCTTTTGCTGGCGGTTGTGACTGTTTTCATTATCCTTCTGGCGGGCGCCATCTGTGGGATCGCCGCCCTCGTGAAGGTGCAGAACCTGCGCAGGGAGCTTGCCGCCCTTCGCGCGCAATTGCGAGGTTCTTCACCCGCTGATTCTCGCCAGGACCTGGCCGCGGGGAAAGCGGAACCGCCGAAGCCCGGCGGGATGCCTCCATCTCCCCCAAGGGCAGTATCCGAACCCACGTCCGAGGGAGAGACGCGACAAAGATTATCCCCCGTCCCTGAATTCACGCCCAAGGGGGAAGCGCGATCGGGATTGTCCCTCGAAATGCTGTTGGGCACGCGCTGGATGGCCCGCGTGGGCATGGTCATGTTCCTTATCGGGCTGGCGTTTCTGCTCCGCTTCGCGTATGACCACGCTCTCATTGGCGAACTCGGCCGGCTCGCTATCGGGTGTTTGGCGGGGGCAGTGGCGCTTGGCGCTGGCGAGTATATGCGCCGCCAGTCCTACAACGTATTGTTCCAGACGCTCACGGGCGGCGGCCTTGCCATTTTCTATATCTGCATCTACTTCGCGTTCGGCGTGTACGCTTTCATAGGCGCCTCCGCCGCCATGGTCCTGGCCGTGTGCATTACCGCCGCCTCCGTTGTGCTTGCCGTGGGCCACAACGCCATGGCCATCGCCGTCCTCGGCCTCATTGGCGGTTATATTAGCCCGCTGCTCTTTGGGGGCGACGAAAACCGGCCCTACGCCCTCTTTACCTACATCATCGTGCTGAATCTGGTGACGCTGGGCGTGGCCTACTTCCGGCGTTGGCGCGCGGTGGACAGCCTGGCTTTTTGCGGCACGGTCATCCTCTACAGCTTGTGGTATACGGCCCACTTCGATAGCGAGCAGATGGTCCCCGCGCTGCTGTTCACCACGCTGTTCTATCTCTTGTTCCTTCTTCTTCCAATTACGCACAGCCTCGCGCGCCGCATGCCGCAACGCGTGGAAGGGGTAGTCTTGATCGGCGTGAACAGCGCGGTGTGGCTCTTAAGCTACTACTTCATTCTCAACCACGTCTATGACGAGTATGCGCGGCCCCTCGGCTTTATTGTGCTGGGGCAGGCGGTGTTGGTATTCGCTGTGACCCAGGTCTACCGAAGGCGGATTCCGAACGACGTTACCGCCGCTCAAGGCATGCTCGCCATCACGCTCGTATTGATTACGCTCGCGATCCCGCTGCAATTCCAGGTGTACGGCATCCCCATTGCGTGGGCTGCGGAGAGCGTCATACTGGCGTATCTAGGCTTGCGCTATCGCAACGCCTTCTGCCAGGGCGCCGCCCTTGTGACGCTGGCGCTGGCCGTGGCCGCCTTGATTAACCGGTTGCCGCTGCACGAGGCCGCGTTCACGCCCATTGGCAATGCGCCGTTCGCCTCCTGGGCGCTGGTAATCGCGGGGGGAGCCGCCACGGCCTGGCTGTTCCACCGCTTCTCCGAGGCGCGCCATCCCCGGATATGGTGTCCCCGCGAACTGGCGGGCATCCTGGCCTATGCGACGGGCTGCTTGCTGCTCACGCTCGAAGCCGTGTCCTTCTGGCAGCACCATTACGCGGAGCTCACGTTGAATGCCGTGTACCGGGAGAACACCCTCACCCTCCTTTGGAGCGTCATCCCGCTGGGGACGGCCGCCGCCCTGCAACGCTACCGGATGAACAGGCTCACGCCGCTGGCCTGGGCCGCCTACGCCGTCGGCGCCTTGGTGTTTCTGCAAGGAATAGCGCATTATGCGGCAGACGCGGCTTGGTTTGGGGGAACCCTCGCGTTTTGGAGCCGTGCGGCGTTCCCGATATCGCTGTATGGGGCATTAGCTCTTGCGCGAAACTCGACCGAAACAACGCGAAACACTCTAGAAACGGTCGCCAATGCAACCATTGCTCTCCTGTTAACCTTGGAATGCTTGCGTTGGGCGGAGGCCACAACCCTGTTGTCGCGTGAGATGGGTGAAGGGATGGTGTCGGCCTTGTGGGCGCTGCATGGCGCCGTGCTGGTCTGGTTCGGGCTGCTTCAACGCGCACAGTTCCGGCGGATCCTGGGTTTTATTCTATTTGGAGGCGCGGTCGCGAAAACGGTCATCTTGGATATGCAGGAGCTGGACGAGGTGTACCGCATTGTCTCGTTCATTGGCATTGGACTGCTGCTGCTTTTGGCCGGGTACTTGTATCAACGTTATAGCGGCCGCATCATGACATTGGCCGCGGAGAAGATCGATGAAGAGAGTCCATCCAATACTGCTGAGTAGCTGCCTTGTCCTGGCGTTGGCCGCCCCGGCCGAGGGAGCGTTCGACGAAGCAGGCTGGAGCTGGCGTTGGCCGATCGAGATGGCCGAGGAAACGGACGCCCCGTTTGCGCGTGTTGGGGTAACGCCGGAACTGGCCGACGCCGCCGCGCCCGATTTGCGCGATATCCGTATCGTGGGCGGCGAAGGCGAACTTGTTCCGTATCTGGTGGATCGGCCGGAACGCCGGGAGGAGGAGCAAATCCCCCGTGAGGCCCGGCTCTTAAACCGGACGTATGAGGAAGGCGAATACGAGCGGGTAGTGCTCGATTTCGGCGCCTCGATGGAGAAGGACCAGATCCAAGTCGAACTATCCGGGCGCAATTACAGACGGCGCGCCATGCTCGAAGGGAGCAGCGACGGCGAAGACTGGGCGACCATCCGCGACGACGCCCTCCTCTTTCACATTGCTGGCCCAGACGGGGGCTACGAGGTAGACACCATCGCGTTTCCCGTCAATACCTATCGGTATTTGCGGCTGACCGTGTACACGATGCCGGAAGAAGAACAACGGTTTGAGATACACAACGCGGAAAGCGCGTTGGTCAGGCCCGCCGAGGCGCCGCCTCTCATCGAGGTGGAGCCAGCGGAGCGCCATATCGAGACGGACCCCGAGACCAACATCACGGTGGTCGAACTGGACCTGAACTACCGCAATCTTCCCGTGGACACCATCGAATTCGGCGTCGATGATCCTTATTTTTATCGAGGCTACGAGATTCTGGGGCGAAACGAAGAGATCCTAGTGGAACAGCGCCGCACGGAGACCGGACCGGAAGCCGTCGAGCGGGAGGCCCCGTGGCGATCCGTTGCGCGTGGCGTACTGTATCGGGTTCGCGGCGAGGACGGTATCGTGCGGGAAAGCACGGTCCATGAGGCTCTCGATGCGCCGTATCGCTACCTGAAAATCCGAATCCGCAACGAAGACAACGCCCCGTTGAACATCGCGGGCGTATCGGTCAAGCGCCGCGAACTCCCGGACCTTGTGTTCGAACATGGCCCCGCGCAATCCTACACCCTATATGCGGGCAACCCGGATGCGGACGCGCCCCGGTTTGACCTCGCCCGGGCGGCCCCCGCGGCATTGGCGGATGAGTGGCCCGAGGCCTCGCTGGGCCGCGCCGAATCCATTGCGCCGCCCGATCCCCTCGAACCTTGGACCGAGCGATATCACGCGGTTATCTGGGCGGCGCTGCTGATTGCGGCTGGCGCCTTGGCGTTTGCTGTTTACCGCGCCATGGGCAATCTCGCTCAAGAGAGTCCGGACACATAGGGGAGCAACCTCCTGCATTATTCGTGGGCGTTTTTTTCCGCGCTGCTGGAGGATGCGCATCCACGGATTCGGCTGATGTTCGGATGTAACGTAAGGTGGTGAGCCAGTGTTCGGTGCAGCTCTTTTAATCCTGTAGCGCCGGCTTGCTTCCCATCTACGCCAATTCGGAGATTGCCCTTGTTTTTGAATAAAGACGGCCGCCTTCGTTACACTGTGTGAATAAGTGGATGCTCCTCATCCACCGGGAAACCCCAGGACCACGCATCCGGGCAATTCAAGTGCGGCTTCGCTACGCACACCATCCTGAAGAGAGGCGGAATCCCTGTTGTGTCGAGTGCTTCCGAATATGTTTATCTGAGCTTGGGGTCCAATCTGGGTAACCGGGCCGAGAACCTAGCGGCCGCTCTGCGCGCGTTGGCCGCGCGGGATGGGGTGCGGGTGGTAAAGGTTTCACAGTGCTACGAGACGGAACCGATCGGTGTCACCGATCAACCCCCATTTCTCAATATGGCCGCGGCTGTTGAGACGGGGGGCGAGCCGCTCGAACTGCTTGAAGTGGTCAAGGCGGTGGAGGTCGAGGCGGGACGAGTGCCGGGAGTTGCCTGGGGACCACGCGTCCTTGACATTGACATCATCCTGTGGGGTGACCGGATTGTGGAATCCCCCCCGTTGCGGGTGCCTCACCGCGAATTCCGTCACCGGGCCTTTGTGCTGACCCCCTTGGCCGAGATCGCCCCGGAGATCGTGGATCCCGTTTCGGGGCAAACCGTTAGCGAACTTGCGGCCAATCCCGCCCTGGAAGGATGGGTATCGAGTATTGGCGCATTGGCTTGCTGACGCGCTCCGCTTGGAGCTTCAACCCCGCCGCCACGGTTCAGGAGGAACGCCTTATGGCGCGTGTGACCGCGCTCACATTGCGCGAGAAAAAACAAAAGACCGAGCGAATCACCGTGCTCACGGCTTATGATTTCCCCACTGCTCAACTTATGGAGGAGTGCGGGCTCGATTGTATTCTTGTGGGAGACTCGTGCGGCCAGGCCGTCATGGGACGGGCGGACACCCTTAGCGTCACCATGGAGGAAATGCTCCATCATGTGCGCATGGTGTCGGCCGCCGTCCATCAGCCTCTCGTGGTGGCGGACATGCCCTTCATGTCCTATCAAGTAAGCCCGGAGCAGGCCGTGGCGAACGCGGGGCGCTTCGTGGCGGAAGCTGGCGCCCAGTCCGTGAAGCTTGAGGGACCCGCTCGCAGTTTTGGCCCCGCCATCGAACGCATCCTCAATGCGGGGATTCCGGTCATGGGACACTTGGGCCTGACGCCGCAACGCATTCATCAGCTCGGCGGGTACAAGGTGCAGGGCCGCTCCACGGATGCGCGCGAGCAGTTGGTGCGCGACGCCCGCGAGTTACAGGCGTTGGGTTGTTTCGCGCTAGTGCTTGAGGTGGTCCCGGCCGATCTCGCCGAGGAAGTCACCACCGCCCTCGACATTCCCACCATTGGCATCGGGGCCGGTCCGCACTGCGACGGCCAGGTGTTGGTCACGCACGACATGCTCGGGTTTGGGCGGCGCGCCAAGCACGCCAAGGTCTACGCCGATATCCGCTCCGCCATGGGCGAGGCGATCAAAGAGTACGTGGACGAAGTGAAGAGCGGCGCCTTTCCGGCCGAGGAGCACAGCTTCTCATGAGCGTGCTCGAGACAGCCGGGGCCATGCGGAGTTGGAGCTTGGAGCAGCGCACCGCGGGGCGATCCGTCGGCTTTGTCCCCACCATGGGAGCGCTGCACGAAGGCCACGCCAGCTTGATCCGCGGGTCCGTTGCGGATTGTGACGTCACGGTCATAAGCATATTCGTGAACCCCGCTCAGTTCGGTCCGAACGAGGACTACGAGCGCTATCCGCGCACGTTCGAGGCCGACAAAGGGATGGCGGAAGACTTGGGTGTCGACGCTATTTACGCGCCGGATGCGCGGGCGATGTATCCCGCGGATTACGCCACCTACGTTGATGTGTTAGGACCTTTGACGGAAAGGCTGTGTGGCCGATCCCGCCCGGGCCATTTTCGCGGCGTCACCACGGTGGTGGCCAAACTCTTTAATGCCGTGCAGCCTCACCGGGCCTATTTTGGCCAGAAAGACGCTCAGCAATTGGCGGTTATCCGGCGGATGACCCGCGATCTAGACTTTGGAATCGAAATCGTTGAGCTGCCGATTGTGCGCGAAGCGGATGGGCTGGCGCGCAGCTCCCGCAACCAGTATCTGACGCCGGAAGAACGCGAAAGGGCATTGTGTATCCCGCGCGCCTTGGAGAAGGGCCGCGCCCTGTTAGCAAACGGCGAACGGGCGGCGGAGACCGTGCGTCAGGCCGTGCGAGACGCCTTGGCGGAGGTGGACGCCATCGATTATGTGGAGCTGGTGGACGCCGAAACCTTGGAGCCGCTGGCGGAAATCCGGTCGCCGGCGTTGCTGGCCGTGGCGGCCAGGGTGGGGGAGACCCGGCTCATCGACAACATTAAACTGGAGGCTACGTAAGACCATTATGTATGTGGAAATGCTGCGGGGAAAGATCCACCGCGCAACCGTTACCCAAGCC